>CAMWQY010000015.1 GCA_947176355.1 uncultured Porphyromonadaceae bacterium | reverse complement strand
AATAAGCTTCTCCTTGCCAGATCCATCCTTCCCCAGAGCTTTCCCCAGTGTCAGGCTATGAGATAGTAAACCGTGCTTGCACGGACAATAACATCTCCAATCTTCCTTAATCCGCCCGCCGGTTTGTTCCCCGCCAGAGCCGCTTGCGGCTCCAAAGAGCTGGCCTCCTTAAAACCAACGCAGCCAAATCTTCGGAGGAAGATTTGGCTGCATTCTCATTAACTATGATAAGTTATTCTACTAGAATTAATTTAATAGGACAAGCATCACACCAATTATTGGCAGTATATGCATTAAAGTCAAAATTGAAATAGTTCATATCCCAACCAAGACATCCTCGTTGCGCTGCATTTGTATATTGAGTTCTGACATTTGGCTGATATTTATCAATCCAATAGATATTGCCGCTTGCAATTTTAAGGTTATAAGGTATAGGCCTATAAGTATCATTAGCACTTGATAAAACAGTACTTACGTCTCCATACCGCAATTGACCTGCATTGCCGTTTAAGAAAGTATAGGCATTACGTCTTCCTGTTCCGTATTTACCCATAGGAAAGAAAATCTGGTCTCCAGACGATTTCTCATAAGCTATCACACCTCTCATGCCGTTTGGATCATCAAAAAGTCCTTCATTGTTTGGGTCAATAAGTCCATAAGCATCTTTAGCTATCATTTGCGGCTCGGTAGCAGAACTTCCATATACCACGCCATATCCAAACTCAGCAGCTTTTGTTAATTCAAGGAAATCATCATAGGAGGGCACTTTATAGGGTTGATCTCCAACATAGAATGTTCCTAATCCCCATGATTGTCCTCCCTGTGCTCGGCCCGGACGAATATACCATGTAGTTGGAGCTGTAAATACATCGTCTCGGTATCCAATATTATTCCAGTCCTGCTGTGCCCATGCATTACCATTTCGTAAGCCTATTTCAAACAGATTGCTCTCTGGTGGCATGAATGGACCCAAATCTTCTTTCATGTTATTGCTTACAAATATACCTTTGCCTTGCATGCCACGTCTGAACATAGAACCTAACATAAGAGGATTTTTAGTAAGCTCTGCATCATAAATATCACTGCTTCCAACGGTTCCTTCTCTGTATGTGGCTTGATAGAGAGAGTACGAACTCCATAGCTTTCCACCCATTCTCATTGGTGCATTATATCCTTTGCGAATAAGAATCTTGTGAAGGCATTGATTGCCGTGGTACAAAACTTTGACTATTGCACATTCAGATATAGTATCAGCCACTTCTGCACCAAAATTTATACGGAAGTCAATGGTTGATCCAGTATATCCATGAATTACTCCGTTTTCTATATAACCATCAGTTTTATCATTTTTACTTAGTGTAAATCCGGCACCGTTTGTTTCTTTTTCAATGTATGCAGTCCATTCACCCTCGGATGGGAACGCTTGAAAATTAGACATTCCATTGGAGTTTTTTGCTTCAAGAAGAGTAACGTTGAATGCTGTAGTTTTGTCACTTGCACGCCACACACCCTTAGGATTAACTATTCTTTTTACTTGAAGAACTGTTACATCCTTTTGTCTCTTAGTTCCATCAGAAAATGTTGCCTCAATATGAAGGACAGCTTTTCTTTCAAAACCCTCATAAGGATTATTTCCTGAAAAACCGGAATCCCTAATTAATGCAAGAGCCCTTGTCCAAACCGGGAGCATCAAAGTCTTCTCGTTGGGTATTTCTTGATTAAGATCATTAAGAACCTTTTCAACTTTATATGCATCATCTGATGAGACTGTACCATCAAAACTGGAACTTGGGTGTTCGCCAAATCCTAAATCATTTCGATTAAAACGGCGTTCTCCTTCCATATTGTTAATATAATAGTTTCTCAGCTGTGTATTTGCTTCAGGACCATAATCCCTGTCTATTACAGTTGTTGATCCTTTATTGGGCATGTGCAGAGCCAAAAAACCAAAATAAGGAACTTGCTGCCCATTTTGCATGTAAATATTACTTAAATAAGCATCTCTATTCCATTCAAAGTCATATTCTCCGTATTCATCGCATGTATCTTCTTTAGGAGCTACAACTTTAGCAGGGGGGACTTGATAAGGAGAGCCAGAAGGATCATACGGAGCCCAGTTGTTCTCAGTGATAGTTACTTGAAGATCAGTGCAGTCACCCAGTATTCTTATAGGTAATTCGCTCACTTGATGGTAAAGGTAAGACACTCGAAAAACAGGTGGTACTTCCAGCCCAGGCTGCGGGAGTTCATAGTCTATATGCCAGTCAGGATCGTTAGCCCATCCATTAAATCCAAGAGTTAATTTGAAATGATAGTTACGCTCTGCATCATAATTGTCTATAGCATCCTTTCCAAGCATGAAACGATACTTGATTGTACCTTCGCCAACCTTATCAGGGTTACTGGAGATATAATAAGCCTCTACCTCAATATACGTGCCAAAAGGAACTTTATCCTTGAGGTCGGTCAATTTACCTTCTTTATCCTTCTCATCTCTTACTGGCTTTCCAACTCCATCTTCTTGTCCGGAATGTTGTTGACGTTTGTCATATCTCTTTTTCTGCTCAGACGTCATATTATCATAATCAGGCTGTTGATTGTTCTCAAAGAAGAAAAGGGATGGGGCATTGGAGTCATGTGCATCTATAGGCACTGCATTTCTTATGTGATTGTTCAATACATAACCATCGGTTTTGTCTGAGCCGGTATGCACATCAGGATCTGTAATCAACCCCTGACTGTTATATTCAAAACGGGTGTTGGCAATTGCATCCGAAGGCTCTTCAAAGTTAGGCGTAGGGTATGGAGTATTAAGATGATTATCCAATTCTTCAATTGATGATGGACTATTCTCAGCCCCCAGAAAACAATTCTTAGGAATATCACGAATTGTAACGTTTCTTATATATATATTGACACCCTGCCTCAGACCGCTTGGGTCAAAAGCGACCGTGACTTTTGAGGCAGCTCTTTTTAACCATGCGTGGATGTTTATCTGTGGCTTATCAAACGTTATAGTTGGAGCATCGAAACCTTTAGATTCCATATCGTCTGCCGGAGTAAAGTAGCCGAACATTTGATTGTTTGCTGGCACATCATTGGGATTCCAAGTGAGATTGATTCTTTTTAGTCCTTCCTCAGTCTGGATGGCATCCTTTATAGCTACTTCATTACCATCCTTATCCTTGAATGTTTTCTCATCAGTATACAGATCGTCCATATTGGCGACGGCATAGATCTTATAATTACCGTAAGAAAGATTTTTCAGGGAGAAAGACGCTTTGGCTGTCTTTTGTTGATCTGTATGAGCCTCGTTACCATCAAGATGATCATCATCTTTAACGATATACTCCCCTACAGAATACGTAAGTTTTCTATCCTCATCCATGCTGTTGCTACTGAAAGCCTCGTAAAGCTTACCATCTAAAGTATAAACAAGCACATTAAGGGATCTTATGGCGTTTAGTGTATCACCGGGAGCTCGCGTACCTCCTAAATTCGCTGTGGTGATGGGAGTAAAAGTAACAATAGCTGAAAGCGTTCCTTCCCCATCGGGAGTTTCTCTGTAAGAATATGGAAAATCATCTGCACAGGAGCTCGCCATCAAGCAAAAAGCTCCAGTCATAAAGTAGATTATTTTATAGAATATTGATTTCATCTGTCAATTAATTATCGTTTTTTCTCATCTTCCAGACGACCTGAAGCAACTTAATTTGTCTTTTCCTTTACTATGATTTTACAGCTTCCGCTTATGTTGTTTGAGGTGGTGGCAGTGATAGTAGCTTCGCCAGGTAGCAAAGCTTTAACAACACCCTCATCCACTGTTGCGACTTCCGGAGAAGAAGAATTCCATTTCAAGGTCCTATCTGTGACATCTTCAGGTAGGATAGCCGGAGACAGAGTCAGTGTAGCTCCTTCTTCAAGTTCAAACTCTTCATTACCGAAATCTATTCCCGTTGCTGGGACAGTAAATCCGAATTCCGGATTCAGCCATACGCCCGTATATGGGAAGACGGTTGCTGTAGCCTCAAGCTTACCCTTGTGGACATTCATGTCTACTTGGACAATTGTGTTTCTTGGGAGTAATGTCAATTTCTCTAACGGCTGAGGATCAAAAGTCACGACGAAAGGATCTATGATCTCATTGCCGGCTTCATCCTTAAGCTTATTTTGGAAGTCGACTTCTATTGCTACTGTATATAGTTGAGAGTCTGTTACCGTGTCATCAGCATCTGACTTGACAAGATTCCTTGTCTCGCAGAAATAGAGCTCAGGCTCATACTCATCTCTAAAAGCACTTTCTGGAGTGGCAGATGTGGCGTTGAAACCAAAGTTGTTAGGCTCGAAGATATATGGACGCACTAAGTTGCCATCACCATGTGAGTATGAAGGAACTACGTATGAAGTTATCTCTCTATTCTCAATAGATACTTTGCCATCCGCATCATATTTAGAAGGCTTGTATTCAGCTTCATTTGGGAACAGATATTCTTTTTGCATCAGATTGCTGAAGATTATTTTCTTCACTTTGAAAGCGGGAGTGTCATCATCAGCTTTGATTGAAAAACGAAACTTGACAAGATTGCGGGTGATGAAGAGATTGGCTTTGGTTCTTTGTTCCCCCGGTATAGAGAGATTGTTAGTCACATCTACATCAAAAAACTCAGTCATCAAAACATATTTCTTATTCTCACTTTCATTGTCAATGAAGGGGGTAGCATATTCAGGCAAAGTGGTAGCATTGCCGGATCCTACTTGCCAATTATTCCAAATGACTATATACTTTGCTCTGCTCTGCAAGAAATTAGCTCCCGGCTTTAGTTCCTCATTGAGAATTGTCTTTATGTCAACCATCCCGGTAGGCAAATCATCGCCGGAAGGAATTGCATCTTCATTGGCAATCAGATAGATCCTTTTTTTCTCGGTTTGGATAAGCTGATGCTTATCTTTTATTGTATCAGTAGTTCCATACTTAGTGGAAACTTTAAACTCTAATTCGCCAATCTTATTAACACCCATGCCATCAGGCATATCAACCCTTAGGTTGTGCTCTACGGTATCCTTTTCGTTAACAATGATTACGCGCAGAGAGTGCATTAATTCAAGAGTGTTTTTGGCATCCTCAAAACCGGTGTCAGCCCTTGTACCGCTTTGCGAATTGCTGATGCTGACATTAAGAGAGAGTATGACGTCGCCATTTCCTACTTGAGCTATATTAGGAGCACTGAGAGAAGGGTCTTCAGTACATCCTGACAGCCAAAGCACGGAAAAGAGTATCAAAAATGAATTTATATATTTAGAAATAGTCATCATCGTACTTCTGCATTATTGATTCTTACGTCCCAGTCTTTGATATAGATTTGAGTAGATACCCAATAGTTGCCCTCACTAATGAAGAATATCATATTCCAACGGCTTTCACGGTCAAGGAATTCCTGATTTCCCATAGAAGCAAAAGACTGGCTCTTAAGAAGTAGGAGGTAATTGTTGAGAGGGATGTCCACGACATTCTTACCGGATTGCTTGTGAGTAATTATAAGTCGAGGGGAAGCTGCAGTCAGAAGGCGTGAGAAACTGATTTCAGCCCATGCGACGCTTGCGTTCGATCCGTCAGGGAGTTCTCCCGGGCTTGCATTGTCGCTTGCCCATGGATAATATGTCACGGTCGGTACGGGCAACAGGTCATTGTCCCATGCGAATAGGGTGTTGTTGTCCGTGATGACAAAGTCATAATCTTCATAATTTACTGGCTCTCCATTGACTTGCTGAAGAAGTACACGAAGATTGTTGGTATCTTTCATCATCTCTACTGTAACCTCGCGGTAGGCAAGATCGCTTTCCTCAACCACAGCAGTAAGACGGCCATAGAAAAGGGGATGCAATTCAGTGCTGATCTTGTCAGGGTCGAGACGGACCTCGATGTCTCTAAGAGATGTTGTCTCCGGAGGAGTTACAAAACTGAAAGATGACTCGGAACATTCCATGCCGCCGTATGCGAGTACTGTATATTCGCCGGGAGCAAGATCCACCGTCATGCGCCAGTTCTCATCCGAAAGGTCTGATTGATTCGTATTGGTCTGTGTGGTAACATAATTGCCCGCTTCGTCATAGAAAAGCACCGTGAGGCAATCTACTTGAGAGTAGAATGCATTGGCGAATTCCATATTGTAGTCATATATGAAGCGGATGCGAAGTCCCTGAGGACAAGGCTGCAGGTCTTCATGTATACGGTCGCAAGAGGAGAACGACAGAGTCGTTCCCGCTATCACTGTAGCCGCTAATGCCTTCTTGATAGAATCTGAAAAAGATCTGATTTTCATGTCGTATTTGTTGTTTTTTTGGTGATCTGAGAGGGTTTCACGCCTCTCAGATCTATGCTTTTTTCAGCCATCAGTGGCTGATCGGAATATAAGCCTACCTTTAGAAGTGAATTTCGTTTTCGCGAACTACCCAAGGAAGAGTAGTACAAGTCACAGTGATGTAAACGTCACCCTTCTCATCGGGAGTGTTTGGAGTTGGCTTATCAGGGTCGTTAGCAGAAATACGCGGGTGACCGAGACGAGCAATCTTTGTGACAGCGAGTTTGTAGACGTTGTTGCGGACTACATCAAACTCCATTGGGCCCATAATACCTTCATCTCCATTGTCATTGTGGCGGTTCCAATAGTAATAGTAGCAGTAGTAGCCCCATCCACCAAGCTGCGGATCATAGCTTGTCTGGAAGAATTTGATGTTCTTGCCAACTGCTACATCACGGAAAGCATTAAAATATACCATCTCAGCTGCTTCATCGTCATTTACTTGATCATCCGAACCGGGGAATGCTGTCTTCCAAGCATTATATTTGAAGTTTGCAGAAGCCTCATCTTCAGGTATTATGTCTGTGAGAGTCTGCATATTGGGGCCTGTAGTCTTTAGGAAGTCCGCATTTTTAAGCTCTCCGGTCTGATCGCAAGAGAATGTAACAGAACCAAAGCCACCTGTGCCGAACACAGCATTATATATAAGGGTGCTTCGGTTGATGGAGAAATCCCATTTATTATTATCGGAGTCCCACTTAAGATTGGTTAATGACAAATAGATAGCCATACGGCGGATGTGTTCCCAGGTGCAATAAAGATGACCACCAAATTCATAAAGAATAGGATCATGTAGCTTATTGCCATCTTCACTTGTCTTCAGGGCTTCAAGAAGTTTCTGAGTAAACTCATCATCAGCAGGTACATAACCATCCTCTCCCTGAGTTCCTGTTGCTGTAAGTCTTGCATCACGAGCGGGCTTCATCAGGCCTTTGAATACAATACCATTGGTAATACCATACTGCTGGGTTTCGACTTCTGGGATAGTACCCTCTGTCAGATAGCGCCAAGTTTTGTAGGACTTCTTCTTGCCATCTGCATTCCAAGAATCGGGATTATCTTCTACTCCATTATCAAGAACATCTTTAATGACAGAAGTGTACCAACGGTCTGTAGCCACTTCCGGATTGTCAGCAATTCCTTCTTCTGTGAAGAATGGATAATTGAAGTGTGCTGAAAAACCTGTAGTAGGTGTTTTTGCTTTCCAATCCCAATAAGCATCTACTACATAATTACCGGGAGTACCAATAGCCTGACCAAGATCATTTGAATACCAAGGAAGCTCTTTGCCTAAGATAGTTACATTATTTACATTTTCTGTAGAACCAGGAATGTTGCCGAGTCCTTTCGGAGAAACACGACGAAGGAAATAATACTCCTTATTCATATTTACCATTGACATCTTTCCGAGGAACACATCAACCAAAGGATCATTTTCAGTAGTTCGAACTACATGATATGTCTGTGCAGCAAAGCCATTATATGTAGGATCCGGGTTGTCAATACCGTCAAGAGCACCGTCGCGGAAGTCATAACGAGCAGCGGCACGCTCAACCATCACGTTACCGGGAGTCAAATTGTCAATTTCATTTGGTCGTCCGAAATTATTCATACCGGAAAGATTGAAAGCAGTAGCGGCAGTGGTATGTGCATTCCAATCCTCAATGCTTGCGGGAAGAAGACGAGTGCAGATTTCGCTGTTTGCCATCAAGAAATAATTTTCATTCCAAATTTTTCCCACATTGCCGGTTTCTCTCTCATTGTAAACACCTACACCATCAACCCAAGTATCGCCAAATGTTAAGTGGTTTAAATAATCTGACAGACCATCAGTAGGATTTGCAAATACAAATACATTTACTTTGTAATTACCGGAGAGAGCATCTTTGTCTTCTGAGTCAAGTGCATTCTGGTAAAACCTGTTCAGCTCAGTCTTGGTAAACATAGCAGTGCTTCGGTAGCTAATGCCGGTTGTGCCGACAGCTTCCGGATTTTCACATTCTCCAGCGGCAATAAAAGTATTATCTGTTTTAGCAAGAACAATGAAAGATCTCTTTACTGTGTTCTCATAATCATGACCAACTTCAGTACCGCTGTTACTACCGTTTTCAGTAGTGTAGCTTCTTGTCTCCTTAGCAGAAGGAAGATCGAAGTGGACGGCGAGGAAAACTCCGTCTTCATTATTGACGACATTATCTTCATTCTGGGAGCCAGAATTGATCATGTCGTTGGAGCATGCGCCGGCTAAGAGAAGAGCTGCAGCCGAAAGCGCGCCAAAAATACGATTTTTTTTCATAAAGTTAAAATATAATTTGATGTTTGAATTGATTTATTTTCAAGTCTTTTTGTGTATTTGAGTCTGTGGAGGACGCACTCGGAGAGTGCTCGCTACTCTCAGTAGATTACGATGTCCTGCTTAGGTGCGAGTGCTGCCTCGACTGCGGGAATCATGTCTGCTGCCTGCTCTGAGCCGGCTGCCGCTGCCTTCTTCAGCATCTCGAGTGCCTTGGGATAGTTCTCTTCCATTGCGTAGAGCATACCCCATGCATAGTCGGATTCCGCACTCTGCTTCACCTTCTCCAGATATGTCCTCGCTGCCTGCAGGTTGCCGTTGCTCATCGCGCATCCTGCTGCATTAAGGTTTGCTACGTCGCTCTCAGGATACATCGCGGCGGCTGTCATGAACACCTGGAAGTATTCCGGTGATCCCTGGGGATACTTGCCCGAGAGCAGATATAGCTCGTTGAGCGAAAGCATTTTGGGATTGGTGGCGAATACCTTTGCTATCTCATCTACATCGTAGAATTTCTTGATGCGGTAAGTGATCTTGTAGTCGGTGTGGCGAAGCTGCGGGTAGACGTTCTGAAGCAAGAAGGGGTAGTCGTTGGGGAACTTCGCACGGAACATATCATTTTTCTTCTCGATAGGTATCGCCGGGTCGTCGATGAAGGCTATCATCTCGTGCTTGTTAGGTATCGATGATTCCTCTATCCACTGGCGCAGTCCGTCCCAGTCTTCAGGCACGGAGGCTGTCTCATATACGGAGTGGGGGAAGCCGGAGTGCTGCTCCACGTATTTTGTAACCACTTCCGTACGCCCTTTTGCCAGACGGACGTTGTTCAGGTAAGGTCCTTCAGGGGATGCATAACCGGTAAGGCGGATTCTCTCTACCGTGGCGTATGGATTGTCCTTTACCTGATTGATCGATTTCAGGATTGAGTCCAATTCGGCATGGTTGGCGAAGTAGGTCCAGTCTATGTCGGTGCGGTTCACCTTGAAGATGATGTTGGCGCGTCCGGAGAGATTGAAGATCTTGTCAGCAGTGTCCTTCGGTGCGATATACTGGAAGTTGTGGGCATATTCAAGGAAGTTTGTCACCGGCGGCTCATTGATCTCTACAATAGGTGTGATGCCCGATCTTGCCGGGTCGCAGTTGCAGATGCTGATCGTGTCGGAGGTGATGATGATGGTGGATGAGCCTGACTGAGGATAGTAGCCCAAGGTGCTCGAGTATTCCAAGGGGAGGCTCTTGCCGGCTCTCGAGAGATTAAGCGGGGTGGCGTTTCCCTCGCGGATCTCGCTATACCATGCTTTCCTTCCCGCTATGCGGATTCCGGGCATGGCTACCGTGTCGCCGTCGGTCACCAACTGTGGAGTAAGCGTGACGATGTCGGTGCTCTTCACCTTGAATGCCTTAGGGTCTACGTTCATGTTGAGCGTGATGAGTGTATCACCCTTGTTTACGCTCATCTGCGATATGTGCAGGCGCTCTGTGTTGGTCTGTGCAGCTGCAATCATCGGCAGCATCGCGGCTGCCAGCGCTATGATTTTCTTGTTCATGAGCTTTTAAGGGTTTTAGAAGACGTATTCGAGATTTAGTGCCACCTTGGTCGGTCCGAAATAATTGTGATGTCCCGATCCAAGCTTCTTGCCGCACACTGCGCATGGATACTCATCGTAGCGCGCATGGATCCAGCCGATGCCTATTTCTGCCTCGAGGTTCCAATGGCGGTTGAGGATCCAGTCGTAGCCATAGCCGATGCCGGCTCCTGCTCCCCACCCTTCGTAGCGGCGGTCTTTCAATGGGCGTAGGTCGGTCCCTAAGAAGTGTAGACCGTTGTCAATATGGCCGAAGTTGAATTCTCCTCCGATGGCATGGAGTCCGAGGAAATGACCCTGGAATCGACGGCAAAACCAATATCTTGCCTCCGGCTGCACAAGCCAATGGCGCCACTTGTGGTCGTTGACGGTCCAAAGGTTGAGCTGACCGGCTACGTTAAGCGTCCATTTTGGAGCAAGCCCTATCTCAAGACCGAGGTTCGGACTCAGCAGAGCGTCGCTCACGATGTTGGTCTTTAGTGCCGCCTTCTGCGCTCTTAAGCTCGTGGAGGCTCCCACTAAGAGTAATAAAGCAATAATCAGTTTGATCTTGATATTGCTGAGTTGTATTGTCATATTATTTATAGTGTTTTAAATTCCCGTTAGATCATTTCTTTTGCCTATATGCCTACGCGCACGAAAAAAAACGCCACACGTTTCGCCCTCGCAAAACGCACCACGCTCCGGATTTCAAGATGGTTGTAGGTCATAGCAATTTCTGTTATGTTATAAAGCAAGGTCTATAACGCCCTGATTACAATCTAATTGTGATTTGATTTGAAGTATCTCTTGGTTGGAGATGCTTAAATTTTGTGCAAAATTAATAAATGTAATCGTAGCTTGCAAATTTTCCTTAACTTTTTTTCATTTGCATCTTTATATTAACATCCCAGCTCAAAAAAATTTAACATTTTCTACCAATGTGGGGCGCATGCTTCATTACGTTGTTTGACTCGGTGGGGCGCATGCGGAGCATGCTTTATTACGTTGTTTGACTCGGAAGAAAGTAACTTTTCTTCCGAGTCAAGCAATGGTCATTCATAGTTCATCGTTAATCGTTAATCGTTGCCCTCGGCAAGGCAGCGGTCAAGTGCCTCCGTGATGGCGTCCTTGTCCATGTCGCGTCCAATGAAGACAAGCTTATCCATGCGGTCGCCATATTCCGGATCCCAGTCGCGTTTCAACCCCGGCTCCGTCTCAAAGAATCTCTCCAACTCTTCTTTTGGGGCTGTCGCATACCATTGTCCGCACTCCGTCACCTTCTTCTGTACTCCTGCCTGCTCAAACAGATAGCTCATATCCGGATCATAGCTGAAATAGCATATCCCTTTGCAACGTATCACGCTCTTGGGCCATTGCTTATGGCAAAAATAGTCGAATTTGTTAAGGTCAAACGGCTTTCTCCTATAATATACAAAGGTGGAAATGCCATATTCCTCAGCCTCTCCCTCGCCATGATGATGGTGATGATGATGATGGTGGTGCTCATCCTCCTCAAGCTCATGATGATGCTCATGCTCGTGCTCATGATGATGGTGATGCTCATCCTCCTCATGATCATGATGATGCTCTTCAATCGGTTTCTCGATCTCTCTTATCCAAGTGGCAGAAGTGGCGGTCTTGCCGAAATCGAAACGATGGGTAGCCAATAGCTCACTGAAATCCACATCGCAATAATTACACTCGATGATCTCAGCCTCAGCATTCAAAGCATGGATAGTCTCTTTGATCATCTCCCTATCTTCTTCCGACACCTCGGATATCTTGTTTAGAAGCACGATATTGCAGAATTCTATCTGCTGCACCATTAAGTTCTCTAAATCTTCCTCTCCATAATTCTTGACAGTCAACGACCTTCCGGACCCAAACTCACTCTGAAGCCGAAGCGCGTCTACAACAGTGATGATACAGTCAAGATATGGTATGCCGTGGCGTGTGACGACCGGTCCCATTGAAGGTATCGAACAGATAGTCTGTGCTATCGGTTCCGGCTCGCAGATGCCACTCGCCTCGATCACTATGTAATCAAACCTGTCTCCTTCCATGAGATCGACAAGCTGGTTGACCAAATCCATCTGCAGTGTGCAGCAGATACACCCGTTCTGAAGCGCTACCAAAGAATCATCTCCCTGACCGACAAGTCCATCCTTTGCGATCAGGTCTGCATCGATATTCACTTCCCCTATGTCATTCACAATCACTGCGAATCTAATCCCTTTTTGATTATTCAGTATCTTATTCAGAAGTGTGGTCTTGCCGCTACCCAAATATCCGGTGATCAAAAGCACCGGCACTCTTCTTCCCTTTTCCATAATATATAATCAATATGATTTAATATCTAAGCCAAATAAGCCCAAAAAGCCCAATAAGACTAATCAGACTAATCAGCCCAATCACTCTTATTTATGACAAATAAGCCCTGTCCTTGGCAGACAGGGCTTCTGAGCGATAAACGGGGCTCGAACCCGCGACCCTCAGCTTGGGAAGCTGATGCTCTACCAACTGAGCTATTATCGCAGTTTTTCCCTTTTACACTGCAAATTTAGAAAAAAAATCTCATCCATCCAAATTCCTTTCAGCTTTTTTGCCAATTTTACAACCTTTTTTCTCTTTACATTCCCCAAAACTCATTTTTTTTCATTAATTTTGTGAAAAAATTCAAGGTGTCCTGTCTTTAGATGCCAGGTACTCCCATAATCATTAACCTAATTATGCATTATGAATTATGAAGTATGCATTAATTAAAAGACTCATCCCTGTTGCTGTGATGGCTCTCATCCTCCTCATCCCTGCGTGTGGAGGCAAAGGTAAAAATGCCGGTGACTTTCCCGACGGCTTCGCTTCGCTATCCGACCAGCAAAAAGTGACATACATGATGGAGCATGTCTCAGCCGACTCAGTTGCCCGCTTCATTATATATGCTTCACTCGGCAAGATTGAAGGTGTCAGTATAGATACCCTCAGCAACGCTACCCTCAAAGCCTACGAGACTTATACTGACACGGCTCTCCAATCTTTCAGTTGGGAATTTGACAGGATAGCTGAAGAACTTCCGCTCCATGATAAAATGCGTCTCCGCATCCTGGTCGGTGCCGAAGACCCTCAGGGCCTCGGGCTTACCCTTGGACTCGAATACCTGAACCAAATACGCGTCAAAGACATGAGTGCCGATGAAGTCCTTGCCGAACTTCAGGCTCTCAAAAAAGCTTCTGCTGACGATCCCGACATGTACGCAAGATTCCTCATAGGTTTCCGCACTGTGCTCCGCTACGACAAAAACTCCGATATGCCCAAGGAAATTTACACCCGCTTCCTCAATTATGATGAAGAAGCCGTGGAGGAATACTACAGCCGCAACAAATCCGCTGCTGCCGGAGTCCCCGTCACTCTCCCTGACTCGATTCCCATCGAGGAGCACCCTGAAGCCGCTCCCCCTGACTCAATCTAAAAATTAATTTTAATAAAATTATACGCATAAGCAAGTAATTATGCATTATGCATTATGAATTATGCATTTATGAAAAGATTATCAGACTACTCAGCCATGGCAGAATCTGCCATCCGCAACTTAGACCTCTCTTCCGATAAATTTGACGCTCTCTATTCGCCTGTAGCTTACGGCATGCAAGCCGGTGGCAAACGCCTACGCCCAACGCTTCTCCTCATGACAGCCGACGCTTTCGGAAACTGTCCGGATAAGGCTATCGACCCTGCTGTTGGCATCGAAATGTTTCACAACTTCACTCTGCTGCACGATGATGTCATGGACAAGTCTGACACTCGTCGCGGTCGCCCGACTGTACATTCAAAATGGGATGAGAATACAGCCATACTATCAGGCGACACGATGCTGACTCTCGCAACAAAGAAAATTGCCGAAGTGGAAGATGCAATCCTCCGTCCGGTACTTGACACTTTCAACGACCAGGCTCTCCGCGTCTATGAAGGCCAACGTCTTGACATGGATTTCGAAAATATGACAGAGGTTGACCTTGATTCATATATCGAAATGATAAAATTGAAAACCGGTGCTTTGCTGGGTGCCTCAGCAAAAATCGGTGCTCTCATCGGTGGAGCTTCTTTAGAGGATGCTGAAAAGATGTATGAATTCGGCATGATGCTCGGCATGGCTTTCCAAATCGAAGACGACTATCTCGACACATTCGGGAATGCTGACACATTTGGAAAACCTATTGGAGGTGACATTAATAACAATAAAAAAACGTTCCTCCTTGTAAAAGCCATCGCTACTGCCGGATCTAATGCTGAGGCTTTGAAAGCTGCCATGAAAATGCCTGCTGGGGCTACTAAAGTTAAGACAGTGACACGCATCTATGAGACAATGGGAATGCCTTCAGTGAGCAAAGCTGAAGTGGCTGCCTACAGCAGCAAGGCTCTCGCCGCCATTAAGAAAACCTCACTCTCCGACGAACGCCGCGAAGCTTTCCGCAAGCTAATCGACAAGCTCATCAATCGCTCCAAATAAAACCATAGCTATCAATAGTTGATAGTTGATAGTTATGATCGACACCCATACCCACATATACATGCCGGAGTCTTTCCCGGAAGGTCCTCAAGAAGCGGTAGACCGTGCAACTGAAAACGGGGTTGAACTAATGATTCTTCCGGCTGTAGACCGTGAGTCTGCAGCCGAGATAGCAATACTGAAAGCCAACCGTCCGATTCAGACACGCACAACAATGGGTTTGCATCCTACAGAAGTGGGGGAGGACTGGAAGGAGGAGCTCGAAGATATTGTCAAGATCCTCTCTCCGACCGACCCTGTGGCTATAGGGGAAGTGGGTATCGACCTCTATTGGGACGACTCCAACCTCAAGCTTCAGAAAGAAGCTTTCATTGCTCAAATAAAATTGGCAAAGGAGCATGGACTTCCGGTGATAATCCATTGTCGCGACGGTCTCGATGTCTGTTTGGATTGCATCCGGGATGTTGCCGGCGAGAGTGATCATCTTCCTACTCTAATTTTCCACAGTTTTACCGGCTCCCCGGAAGATGTCGGCAAGATACGCCGGGTCTGCGACCCTTTCTTCGGCATCAATGGCGTAGTGACATTTAAGAATTCCGGTGCTCTGCCGGATGCCGTCAAAGAAATCGGTCTCAATCGTCTTCTTCTCGAGACAGACTCCCCATACCTTTCTCCAGTGCCTAAACGCGGGCGTCGCAACGAAAGCTCTTATCTACCATACATTAACTCAAAGATTGCGGATATCCTCGCCATTTCTCCGGAAGAAGTTGACAAGGCCACTACTCGCAATGCTAAAGAAATATTTAAGATTTGAACAACCTATTCAGTCTCCCATTCCATCAGCCGGTGGTGATCTTCTCGCTTGTGCTGTTGCTGATTCTTGCGGCTCCTGTTGTGTTCAGGCGTCTCAGGATTCCTGACGTGGTGGGATTGATTTTGGCAGGCGTCGCGGTCGGTCCCTACGGATTCAATCTTCTGGAGCGCGATGCATCATTTCAGATCTTCGGTCAAGTCGGAATCCTCTACCTCATGTTTCTTGCTGCGGTAGAGATCGATATGTACCACTTCAAGAAGAATCTGCGGCAAGGTTTGATGTTTGGTGTTATCACATTCATCGTGCCTGCCATTCTTGGTATGGTGGCTGCCCACTATGCATTCGGGGCAGGACTTACCACTTGTCTGCTCCTTGCAAGCATGTATTCTTCCCATACCTTGATTTCTTATCCGGTGGTCAGCAGATTCGGACTTCAAAATGGGAAAGGAGTCATCCTGGCTGTCAGTGCCACTATAGTAGCAGTCCTGCTTGCCCTCATCACTCTTGCCTCCGTCATAAAACTGAAGGCGACAGGAGCATTCGATGTTTCAGACATTTTGATGCTGCTTCTTTACACCTTTGGCTATGCAATTGTAGTCGGGCTCACTTTCCCTCGGATCACGAGGTTTATGTTCCGGAAGTTTTCGGATGCAGTAGCACAATATATTTTCATCCTTGCTTTGGTCTTCATCGGAGCGGTCTTGGCTCAATTGATAGGTCTTGAATCCATACTCGGTGCTTTCTATGTAGGATTGGTTCTCAACCGTCTGATTCCGGGTCGCTCTTCTTTGATGCATCATATAAAGTTTGTAGGAAATGCCATTTTTATCCCATATTTCCTTATTGGGGTAGGCATGCTGATCAATGTCCATGTCATTTTCCGAGGATGGAATGTGGCGTGGGTCGCTTTCAATATGGTCATAGTGGCTCTTGTCTCGAAATGGATAGCAGCGTGGCTTGCGCAAAAATCATTTGGACTGACATCTACCGACCGGCGTATGATGTTTGGCCTGACAAGTGGCAAAGCCGCCGCTACCATCGCCGCCACAATGATCGGGTATCAATACGGCATCATCAACGAAGATATCATGAATGGGGCGGTACTGATGATTCTTGTCTGCTGCCTCGTGGCTTCAATAATGACGGAGCGTACTGCAATTCAAATGAGAATTGAATTGACTGAGGCTGAAATGGAAGCTTCCGGAGTGGAAAATATAGAGTTTGCACGTCAGATAGTAGCGGTATCTAATCCAATCACTGCAGAAGGCTTGATGAGATTGGCAGTCTTCATGCGTTCTCCTAAGAATACTGAGCCGATCACTACTCTTTTCGTCCGCAATTCCGATGATCCTAAACGTCTCCAAGCCGGACGCTTAGCTCTTCGCAACGCCGCTGAGGCTGCACAGGCAATGGGTGTCGTGGCAAACGAAGAAGAGCGGTTTGATCTCAACATTGTCTCCGGACTCACAAATATGATAAGGCAGACTCATGCTACCGACATCGTCATCGGTTTCCATAGAAAGGCAAATATTGTCGACTCCTTTTTCGGGCAGATGATAGATACTTTGCTTAAGGAGACTCTTAAGATGATAGTGATGTCTCGATGTTTCATCCCTATCTCCACTGTCAGGAGGATAGTGGTGGTGGCAGGGGCAAAGTCTCAATATGAGACCGGATTCCACGACTGGGTGGCACGAATCGGAAATCTTTCGCAGACGCTTGCCTGCAAGGTGATTTTCATCGCTACATCAGAGACCTCCAACTATATTGAAGATATTATTACCAATGATGGTTACAGTATACGGCGTATTTATCAGGAAATGACTGAATGGGACGATTTCATTCTCCTTTCTGGCGAAGTGGGACCTGAAGATCTTCTGGTCATCATCGGCGCAAGAAAGGGCTCAGTGTCTTATAGCTCTACCCAGGAAGAAATACCGGAATTCCTCTCCAAAAATTTCGCCAACCACAACCTCATGGTGATCTATCCCGAACAATTCAACGGCTAAAAATAAAGACCTTAAGGACCTTAGAGTCCTTAAAGACCTTAAAGCCCTTAAAAAATTATATATGCAGATATACGAATACATTTCCTCAGAGTTCACCTCCATCGACGTCAACCTCGTCAATGCCTCATTCCGACTAATCCTGGCTCTCCTTTTGGGGGCTATCGTAGGCACGGAAAGAAAGCACAAGGGTCAAGTGGCGGGTATAC
>CAMWQY010000014.1 GCA_947176355.1 uncultured Porphyromonadaceae bacterium | reverse complement strand
GTTGTGCGTTATGCGTTGTGCGTTATGCGTTGTGCGTTATGCGTTGTGCGTTATGCGTTGTGCGTTATGTGTGGTTCGTGGTGCGTCGCGATACGCGCTACTATTTTTTGTCAAAGAGTGCCATCTTGAAGATGAGGTCGACGAGTTCGTTGATGCCTTCTCCTGTCATGGCGTTAGTGAAGATGAATGGTTTGCCGGGACGCATGAGACGGCTGTCGTGGTCCATAACTTCGAGCGATGCATGCACGTAGGGAGCAAGGTCAGTCTTGTTTATGACGAGGATATCGCTCTGTGATATGCCGGGACCATCCTTTCGAGGAATTTTATCGCCGGCTGCCACGTCGATCACATAGATGAAGAAGTCTACGAGTGCCGGAGAGAATGTAAGAGTCAAATTGTCGCCACCGGACTCAATGAGAACGATATCGGCATCAGGGAACTTGGCTTCCATTTCTTCTACAGCCGCGATATTCATTGAAGGATCTTCGCGCACGGCAGTGTGAGGGCACGCTCCTGTCTCTACGCCGATGATGCGGTCTTCCATCAAGATTCCATTGAGGGTCTTACGCACGTGCTTGGCGTCTTCTGTGGTCACGATATCATTGGTGATGATAAGCACTTTCATCCCGCGCTCAAGTAGGCGTGGAGTGATGGCTTCTATGATTGCGGTCTTTCCCGAACCTACGGGTCCGCCTATACCTATTCTGCAGGTTGACATAGTTGTAGTCAGTTTTTTAATTCATAAACATTCGCATGTTGCCTTTTTCGTGGAGTGATGCGAAAATATCCATTTCGGGTACGAATGAATTCATGTCTTCGAAAGTCATGTCCTTGGCTTCCTCGAAAAGCGCGTCAGATTCGGCGCATAGTCGCTGGAGGATGAGTTGTGTGTCGTAGTGTGACACTCGCACACAACGCAAGGCAGCGCTAAGCACCATGTTTATGACGCCATACTGATGAGATGCGAAAAGATCTTCCTCGCTGAGTCCTGCCGCAGCAAAGGAAATGCCTTGGGCTATAGGATATGTGCCGGGAGTAGTTCCGCTTTTGATCCCTTCGAGCCATTCAGCCATGATTTTGCAATCAGGAAACAGTTTTACTCCAAGTTCCGCAAGCTTCTTGCCCATACGCTGAAGCATCATACGGGCCTCATCATTCATCTTGAAGAGCATAAGCTCCCGGTCTATATTTTTTACTTCTTCCAGATTTCCGGCATTGGTGGCGCGATAAGAGAGCAGTGCAGCCACTCCGTCGGAAAAAGCACCTTGTCGTGCCACGGAGCGTGTGTACTGTTCAAGGGTATCAGCATCATGCACAATTCCTATATGGGAAGCAGTCTCGAGTCCGTTGGAGAAAGAAAAGGTCCCCACCGGGAAAGTCGAGTCAGTCATCTGGAGAAGATGCGTTATTTTCATAATTAATGTACGTGTGAGTGGCTCTCGTGAGATGCTCCTCCGAAGAGGCGGCGGATCTCGTGGGGAGCGAGATATGGTATTATGTCTGTCCCCGGCTGGAACTCGTATGTGATGCCATCTATATGGTGAGTCTCCATTACGCTGAGCATGACTTTCTTGTCGACTGTCAGGGGAACGTAAACTTTTGGTCCTTTCACTACTGCAGGCCAATGCTGGTTGCCGATAGCGTGTCCGAGTTCGACGCTTATGCGCATTATGTCGAGTGGATCCTTGTCTTTGATGCCGCTGAGGTCTATCACGAGCACGTTGCTGAGGTCGAGGCGCAGGATGGCAGCGTTGTTGTGTTCGGGATCAAAAAATACGATGTCGCCGTCAGCGACGCGTGAGCCGCGCTGGAGAGCGATAGGGTATTCATGGCCGTGGTCGCTCGTCACGAGGAAACGGCTCTTCTGGGCTGTCCATTGGTCGACGAAAATGGTCTCCACATGCATGCCCTTGATTTTTTCAGCCCATTCGGGCTGGTGTATGTTGCCGATGATTTCGGTGATTACTTCCATTTTTTTAGTTTTTAAGGTCTTTAAGGTCTTTAAGGTCCTTAGTGCCAATCAAAAAAAATACTGCGGGAACTGCGATTCTGCAGTTCCCGCAGATCAGTGCGATTTATGCTATGCTCTTAGCTGAACCAGTAGAGCTGAGCGAGCGGGAGTTCCTTAGCCGGCGGAACTGTAGCGAGAACACCGTCGACATAGACATTGAATGTCTCCGGATCTACCTCGATGTGGGGGAGTGCTGTATTGCGCACCATGTCTGCCTTAGATAGCTGACGCACACCGTGTACGGGATAGAGGATATTGTTAGTGCCAATCTTGTCAGCGAGACCGTTCTCAAGAGATGCGCGAGATACGAAGCGAGCGCAAGTGAGTGGCATAGCCTTGCCGAATGCACCGAACATCGGACGCATGATCTTAGGCTGCGGAGTCGGGAGTGAAGCGTTGGGATCTCCCATGTTTGCCCAGTTGATCATACCGCCCTTGATGACGAGTTTTGGCTTTGTGCCGAAGAATGCTGGTTCCCAGAGCACGAGGTCGGCCATCTTACCCACTTCGATAGAGCCAAGAAGGTCAGAGATACCGTAGCAAACTGCCGGGTTAAGAGTGATCTGTGCAAGGTAGCGGAGCACACGGAAGTTATCGTTGCTGTCGCTGTCCTCTGGAAGTTTACCACGTACCTGCTTCATGTAAGAAGCCATCTGGAATGTACGCATGAATGATTCTCCTACACGGCCCATAGCCTGAGAGTCGGAAGATACCATTGAGATGATGCCAAGATCATGGAATACGTTTTCAGCTGCCTGGGTCTCAGGGCGCACACGGCTCTCTGCGAAAGCAACGTCAGAGGGGATGAGCGGGTTGAGGTTGTGGCAAACCATGATCATATCGAAGAGCTCAGCCTGAGAGTTGATACCGAATGGAAGAGTCGGGTTGGTGGATGAAGGAAGCACGTTGGCCATTGAAGCCACCTTCAGAAGGTCGGGAGCGTGACCGCCACCTGCACCCTCAGTGTGGTAAGTATGAATTGTGCGTCCGTCGATTGCAGCAAGAGTATCTTCAACATAGCCGCTCTCATTGAGAGTGTCGGTGTGGATAGCCACCTGAACGTCGTTGCGGTCGGCATTTTCCATACAAGTGCGGATAGCTGCCGGAGTTGCACCCCAGTCCTCGTGGATCTTGAAGCCACATGCGCCTGCTACGATCTGCTCTTCGAGAGTGTCGTTGATACAAGTGTTTCCCTTTGCAAGGAAGCCCATGTTGATTGGGAGACCTTCAGATGACTCGAGCATCTTCTGGATATTCCACGGGCCGGCTGTGATTGTAGTTCCGTTTGTTCCGTCAGTCGGACCTACACCGCCACCGATAAGGGTAGTGATACCATTGCTGAGGCAGTCGTATGCCTGCTGCGGAGAAATGAAGTGAACGTGTCCGTCGATACCGGCGGCTGTAAGTATGAGATGCTCGCCTGAGATAGCGTCGGTAGAAGGACCTGTGCAGAGTGTAGGAGTTACTCCCTGCATGACGTTCGGGTTGCCCGCCTTGCCGATACCGGCGATTTTGCCGTCTTTTACGCCCACGTCAGCTTTCACAACTCCGAGAACTGGGTCGAGGATTGTGACGTTGGTGATCACGAGGTCGAGTGAACCTGCCTTTGAAGTGATGGTGTTGGCTGTGCCCATACCGTCGCGAAGGGTCTTGCCACCGCCGTATACAACCTCGTCGCCATAGACGCGGAGGTCTTTTTCTATTTCTACATAAAGTTCGGTATTGCCGAGGCGGATCTTATCGCCAACTGTTGGGCCGAACAGGTTGTTGTATTCTTGTCTTGAGATTGTTGCCATGAGATGAATCGGTATTAGAGTTTATTTAGCAGGGGAACCAGTGAACTCATTGTCCATTTCAGTTTCAGACGCATACTTGAAGCCAAAAGTCTTCATACGGTCGAAAGCACTGATTTCCTTTGGATAGAAAGTTGGAGTGTCCTGACGGCCGGTGTATCCGTTTACGAGATCGTTGAAGCCGAGTACACGTTGCTTGCCGGCAAAAGTCACGAGTTCCACTTCCTTCTCCTCGCCCGGTTCGAAACGCACTGCGGTAGTTGCGGGGATATTGAGGTGCATACCGAAAGCAGCCTCGCGGTCAAACTCCATATAGCGGTTCACCTCAAAGAAATGGAAGTGAGAGCCGATCTGCACCGGACGGTCACCTGTGTTGCGGACCTTAAGAGTCACTGTGCGACGGTCTACATTGTAGTTGATATCGCCGTCAGCGAGGATAACTCCGCCTACAGGAACATAGTTGGCAGGCTTGAAGCCTGGTGTGTTTGGATAAGCAATAGCGGGCTTGCCGGGGAAGACACCCATCGGGGTGCTGTATGTAGGAGTTGCGGCTGCATCTCCCTGTGGGTTTGTTGTTGCCATGGTCAGAGATTTTAATAATTATTTGATAGGATGGTGGATGCTCACCAGGCGACTGCCATCGGTGAATACTGCTTCTACCTGAAGAAGATTGATCATGTCGGCGACGCCTTCCATCACCTGTTCTTTTTTCAGAACATTGGCAGCGTCATGCATTACTTCTTCGACTGTCTTGCCTTCGCGTGCGCCTTCGAGAGCACATGATGTGATGTAGGCAACTGACTCAGGATAATTGAGCTTCAGACCCTTCTGCAGACGGCGTTCTGCGATCATGCCGAGGCAGAGGAGGGTGAGTTTGTCTTGCTCTTTTGGTGTTAGATGCATGGTAATTTTATTAAAGAGGTTAATATCCGAATTTACTCTAAGATTGTATGGGCACAATTCTTCCAAACGTGCTCTTAATGAAAGAACAAACCGACTTCCGTATTTGTTCGGTATTCTAATATTTTTATAAGGTTTATATATTTTTATAAGGTTTATAGGGGCATTTTTTTTCATGATAATGAACTTAATTATTGTAAAATTGTTTTGCAGATGAAACACTTTTTAATAAACCTTATAAAAAACACACAATTATGTTTAAATCGACAATGATTGCCGGTGCCGGAGGTTTTTTAGGCACCTGTCTACGATTCCTTTCGGATAAGTTAGGAGCTGCAATCTGCCACCTCTCTTTCCCCTTAGGAACGTTTATGGCCAATATGGTTGGTTGTATCATCATCGGAATGCTATATGGATATCTCAATAAGACCGGGAAATTGAGCAAGACAGCAAATCTTCTTTGGATCACAGGTTTCTGTGGAGGTCTGACTACTTTTTCCTCTTTCTCTGACGATATGATATCCCTTCTGGAGAAAGGCGATGGCGGAATGTTTGTATTCTATATGGTGACAAGCCTTGTATTCGGTATTGCAATGGTGGCTCTGGGAGCTGCATGCATCCGCAAACCTCAACCTGAAACTCAAAATGCTTAACCCTATAATAAACTCAGAATTATGATTATCCAATATATGCTTATTGCAGGGTTAGGCGGTTTTGCCGGCACCTGCGGACGTTACCTTACCGGCGTAGCCGGAAAGAAACTTTTTGGCGACAAGTATCCTGCCGGAACATTTGCGGTCAACGTGTTAGGATGTTTTATCATCGGTATTTTTGTGGGTCTTTGGACTCGCCATGATATGAGCCCGCTTGTCAATGCGCTTCTTATCTCAGGCTTTTGTGGAGGCTTCACTACATTCTCCTCATTCAGTCATGACAGCTTTGCGATGATTCAAAAGGGGCAATGGTTGAAATTTATATGCTATATCGTTCCGTCTGTAGCTCTTGGCCTTCTGATGGTATGGCTTGGCATTAAATGTGTAGCTTAACCCTCATTACATCTACAATATAAAAACGCCACCCGTTCCGTTCATTTTCCTGAACAGGAATGGGTGGCGTTTCATATACACTATGATGATGCCAAAGAATTTTTATTATTTTGACATTAACGAGAATTTTAGTAATTTTGCATCACGTCTTGGTTCGAGGCGACTCGTATAATAGGGAATCCGGTGAATACATTCGGTCATAAACGTGATTTGAAATGAAAGATTTATTACCTATAATGTTGGCTGGCACTGGAAGCGACGTGGGCAAAAGCCTCATCGCTACCGGTCTTTGTCGTATTTTCAAGCAAGATGGCTACAATCCGGCTCCATTTAAGGCGCAAAATATGGCATTGAACTCTTTCGTCACCCCCGATGGGCTGGAAATAGGACGGGCTCAAGCTGTCCAAGCGGAAGCTGCCGGCTTGCCGTGTATGGTCGAGATGAATCCAATTCTCCTCAAGCCTTCAGGCGAACATACCTCGCAAGTGGTCATGAATGGAAGGCCATCCGGCAATAAAGATGCCTACAGCTATTTCCGGAAAGAGGGTAAAGAAGAGCTTCGGAGGATTGCTCATGAGGCTTTTGACCGTCTTTCCGAGCGTTTTAATCCAATTGTAATGGAGGGCGCCGGAAGCATATCAGAGCTCAATCTTCGGGATGGAGATATAGTGAATATGTCAATGGCTCGCTATGCCGATGCAAAAGTGATATTAGTGGCAGATATCGACCGTGGAGGGGTATTCGCCAGCGTATATGGATCAATAATGCTTCAGACTCCGGAAGATAAAAAGCGCATTAAGGGAATAATAATAAATAAGTTCCGTGGTGATCTTCGTCTGTTTGATGATGGACGAAAGATAATGGAGGATATTTGTGGAGTCCCGGTTCTTGGTGTAGTGCCAATGGCTCCCCATATACACATTGACGAGGAAGATTCTGTCGCATTGGCGAAAAAGGGCTTCCATGCTTCGAAAGATAGGATAAATATAGCTGTTGTCTTGCTAAAACATATTTCCAATTTCACTGATTTCAATGTGTTGGAGCGTCATCCACGCGTGAATCTTTTCTATGCAAATGCTCCTGAAGATTTGTATGATGCAGACATTGTCATATTGCCTGGTAGTAAAAACACTCTTGATGATCTGCTTGAAATAAGAAAGAATGGAATGGCAAAGGCGATATGTCAATCCAGGGAAAATGGCAAGACAGTAGTTGGAATTTGTGGCGGTTATCAGATGATGGGTGAATATGTAAGCGATCCGCAAGGCGTTGAAGGCTCAATCAGATGCTTGCCCGGTCTTGGATTGCTCCCCACAAGAACAGAGTTGGAAGAAAAGAAAACCACTCGGCAAGTGCAGTTCCGTTTTATCGACGACAGCCGGCTATGCCACGGATATGAGATTCACATGGGCAATACTTCTACCGATAAGCCATTTTTGACTTTATTTGATGGTTCTAAAGAAGGATGTATGGTAGATGCTAAATGTTTTGGCAGCTATGTACATGGACTATTGGATAATCAAGCTGTCATAGACTTCATCCTTGATCCATATCAAAAGGAGACGTGCGATATGAATTTTGATGCTGACGATTTCAAGAATAAGCAATACGACCTCCTTGCGCAATGGCTGCGTGAGCATATCGATATCCCACAACTATATAAAATCCTGGAAAACAATGATTGACGGACACGGTGATGATCTATTTAGATTTGGAAACAAAATAAAGATCAATTTCAGTACCAACATACCTCAGTCCGTGGATCATTCCGGATTATTGACTCATCTTGCCAAAGCTGGTGCCGTATTCAAAAATTATCCAGAGCCGGAGCCTCGGAGTGTGGAGCAAAAACTCGCCGGTCTTCATGATGTTGACGCTGAAAATGTCATCGTGACCAATGGAGCTACGGAAGCAATCTATCTCTTGGCTCATGCATATAAAGATAGAAAGTCTGCCATTATTGTTCCCACTTTCAGGGAGTATCAGGATGCCTGCAGGGTCTTCAACCACACCCTACAATTCATCACATCTCTTGATGAAATTGAAGACAGTCACTCTACAGTGTGGCTGTGCAACCCTAATAATCCTACCGGGCAAGTTTATGATAAAGAGATGTTATTGAGAGTCATTGACAACCATCCGGCTACTGTATTTGTAATAGATCAAGCATACGCTGCTTTCTCTGTAAAGGATGTCCTTTCTATTGCTGATATTATGATCCGGAAGAATGTGGTGATGCTTCATTCTCTGACTAAGCAGTTTGTGGTGCCCGGTCTTCGAATTGGCTACGCCATTGGTCCTCATGAGATTCTTAATCGATTGCGATCACTGCGGATGCCATGGTCGGTCAATTCCATAGCTATAGAAGCGGCACATTATCTATTGGATAATTCATCAAGCTATGTCTTCGATGCCATGTCGCTCCATCATCAAGCCAATAGGTTAAGCGAGGAAATGAGAGACCTTGGGATTTTTGTAAATGATACTGATTGCAATTTCCTCCTTGCTCGCCTCCCTTTCGGCACGGCTGCCCATCTTAAATCATGGCTTATCCGGCATTATGAGATACTGATTAGAGACGCTTCAAATTTTGAAGGGCTCACAGCCCGACATTTTAGGGTGGCTGCTCAGACTTCACAAGAAAATTATACACTAATTAAAGCCCTGAAAGAATGGATTTCATCATTTCAATAGGCCCGTTGGTCATTGCCTGGATACTTGATTTGCTATTGGGAGATCCTTTGTGGATGTCTCATCCTGTAATCTGGTTTGGCAAGGCAATCGGTTTTTGCGAATATCGGTTTAACAAAGGGAATTTGCGTCGCCTCAAAGGTGGATTGACTGCTGTCTTGCTGATTGCCATGACATATATAATTACATGGTGGCTGTTGCGACTTATTTCTTCTCTTCTTTGGCTAAGTCTTTTGGTTCAGACTATCTTGATATTTTATTGTCTTGCAGGCACCACTCTTATCCGTGAGGTAAGGATGGTCTATTCCGCGGTAGACCGTTCATTGGAAGATGGTCGGCATCAGGTAGGTCGTATAGTGGGGCGCGACACCGCAAGCTTGTCTGCTCAGGAAATTCGTACCGCCGGTCTTGAAACTCTTGCCGAAAACCTAAGTGATGGGGTAGTGGCACCGTTGTTTTGGTTGGCACTTCTCGGTATTCCCGGAATGATGGCTTACAAAATGGTGAATACCCTCGACTCAATGATAGGCTATAAGAACGAGCGTTACCGACAATTTGGAATGGTAGCGGCACGAATCGATGATATTGCCAACTACATTCCTGCCAGATTGACGGCATTCTTGATGGTGGTGGCGTCAGGAAAATTGAAACTTTTGGGATTCGTGAAAAAATATGGCCCAAAACATGCAAGTCCCAACAGCGGTTATCCGGAGTCAGCATTAGCCGGTATACTTGACTGCAGGTTTGGAGGCACTCACGACTATTTTGGGGAGAGCGTCTACAAACCCTATATCGGAGAGACAGAACGCAATTTAAGTTATGCAGACGCAACGAAAGCTATTGCAATAAACAGAAAGGTGGAATTATTATCAATCCTCTTGGTGATTGCAGTCCAACTAATTAAAGTTCGATTTCTATTATAGAACCATAAGGGGGCAGTGCATTATACATCTCGGAGTAGGATTTCCCAGCCAACGCTACGAGGGCATTTATCAGGATGCCTCCATGGGTGAAGATTCCTATGGTTTTGTCGGGATGCAATTCTTTTATTTCTTTAATGAAATCCATAAACCTCCTTCGTTGATCCAAGACAGACTCTCCTCCGGTAGCAGCGACATTGATATAGTCTTTAAACCACTCCTGAAGCCTTGGATCTTTGATTTCATCATAATGTTTCATTTCCCACTCCCCGAAATTCATTTCTATCAGTCTTGAATCGATAATTGGATTCTCATATCCACAAAAACGTGCAAGTTTCACACATCTCGAAAGGGGACTGCTGTAAACGTGATCGAAAGTGAATCTTTTGAGATTCTCCTTCACTACAGATGCTTCCTCCTGGAAACTCTCTGCAAGAGCTACATCTGTCTGCCCGTAGCATACTCCACGAGGCACTGCTACCGAAGTATGACGTATCAATACAAGTTGCATAGACCTAATATTAATATAATACCGAATATCATCGAGTCTTCACATATAAGATAGGTTGCGCCACAACAATCCCCCGTGTACCCACAGATACGGCATTTCATCATACGCATCAACACGATAAGACTGATTGTCGGGAATATAATACTTAAAAGCAAACCCGGTCCGGCAAGACCCAATGGAATAAGAGTAATCCCTCCGAAAGCAAGATTCAGCATAAACTGCCATAGGGTCATCTTTGAGTAAGAAATCTTGTTCTTTGCCCCTTCCGGTCGTGCATAAGGGAGATAGTTGGTGAGTTGTGATGCACAAAATTTTGCAAATGGATCCGCCGCAAGAATTGATGTGGCGGCTAAAAGAGGAGATAGAGATGATAAGAGCCCAACCACCAGAATATAATGGCAGATAAGTCCAATCACGCCATACGTCCCTATATGAGAGTCTTTCATTATCCTAAGGATGCCCTCCCGATCTCGCCCACCACCGAAGCCATCGCAGAAGTCGGCAAGCCCATCTTCATGCAATGCTCCGGTGAGAAGCAATTTGAATATTATTGCAGTTGCAACTGCGGGCATCATCGGTATTGCCATCGCAAGTAGATAAAGAAGAATTGCTGTGCATCCTCCCGTGATCCAGCCTGTCAATGGCCAGAAGACTACGGTGGTAGAGTATGCTTTCTCCGGAATGTCAACGAATTTCCATATTGGAAGCCGGGTAAACAGGATAAATGCGGCTGCTATTCGTTTCATCAGAAATACTTGGTGACATTGACAGATTGAAAACTATCCATCCGATTGATCATTCTTACAGCCGATTCAAGAATAGGATATGCGCATACTGCACCGGAGCCCTCTCCAAGGCGAAGGTCAAGATGCAATATCGCTTTCGCTCCCATTGCTTCAAGCATAAGCTTATGGCCCGACTCATCACCCTGATGTCCGAATACAGCATATTCCAATACTTCCGGATAAAGTTGCGATGCGGCAAGAATTACGCTTGTCATTATAAATCCATCTACGATTATCAGCATTCCAAGTTCTGCTGCCTGCAGCATTCCTCCTAATGCCATAGCCATCTCATAGCCTCCATACCAAGCTATCTTTGATTCTGCATTGTCATCACCCTTGTAATTGGCAACAGCTTTTGCTAAAACCTCATGCTTGTGTCTGATCCCTTCGCTGTCGAGTCCGGCTCCGGCACCTATACATTTCTTCAAGTCAATACCCGTAAACAAGTGCATCCACACAGCCGATGGAGAAGTGTTTCCACTCCCCATTTCTCCAAAACTTATCACATTGCATCCTGCCTCATAAATGTCTTTTACAATCTTGGCGCCACTTTCGATGCACGTGTCAAGTTCATCTGATGTCATGGCAGCTTCGTGAAGGAAATTGCGAGTCCCTTTTCGCACTTTCATATCAATTATTCCATGTCCGGCAGGAATGTCGAAGTCAACACCGGCATCTACGAGCACGAGTTTGAAACCATGCTGCTCACAAAGGAAGTTTATTCCGGCTCCCCCCTTTGAGAAGTGGCTGAGTTGCTGCCAGGTCACTTCCTTTGGAGATACGCTCACGCCTTCTTCAAGGATGCCATGGTCGGCAGCAAACAATACATTGTGAGGTTTGTTTAGTTGCGGACTGAGAGTGTGCTGTATAAGACCTATCTGTAGAGCTAATTCCTCCAATCTTCCTAAAGCCCCCTTCGGCTTTGTGAGATTGTCAATTTTATTGATTATGTCTCCTTCAATCGATCGGTCAAGCCGATTAATATGAAATTCTTTCATCGTTGATTATTTAATTTTTACAGGTATGCCTGAGATTGTCAGGTAGACTTCCTCTGCTATAGATGCTACATACTGGTTGACATCTCCTTGTAAGTCAGCAAATTTACGCTGTATGCTGTTTGCGCTTACTCCTCCCAATCCCACTTCATTGGTGACAATTATGAAGGTGGCGTCCTTTTTATGCATAGAGCCAATTTGCTCCTTTAGAGCCAATGCCGCACTCTTTACATCCTCATTTTTTTCAAAAAACCAATTGGTGGCCCATAAAGTGAGGCAGTCGATTAGAACTACCTCCTTTTCTTTGAAGGATATTGCGTCAGCATATAAAGGGGCTTCGATATTTCGCCAAGCATTCTTTCGTCGCTCTTTATGTATCGCAACTCTATTTTCCATTTCTTTATCCATCACCCTTGCTGTCGCAAGATAGGTAGGATGGTCAGAAAGTTGCAACGCTAAATTCTCGGCAAAAACACTTTTCCCACTCCTTTGTCCTCCTGTCACCATTATAATCCGTGCCATAATAGCCTTGTCATTATTCTACGTAGTCGATTTTGACTACAATCACACGGATGTTTTGGTCGTCAGTGTCATTGGCAATTTTAGCTATGTGCCAGTCTTCAGGGAAAAAGAGGAAGAATTTGTCGGGGGTGGAATCGTAGAATCGAGCTTTTGATGCATCATAGTCGTAATGTATCACGTCGGGACGATATTCGCAGTTGGGTGTGGAGGTTTCGTGGTCGATGATTCCAAATCTTTCGATGCCTTTCACTGCATATTGGAAGTCGATTTTCTGACGGTGGCTCTCGGTGCCGCTTTTCTCAAGAGGGCGGTTTTGGCTATCTTCTACGCTTACTACCAGAGTTGTGCCTTCGATAGGATGTTTTCCGGCCGGGATTGCGAGCAAGTCGGTCTCTTCAAGCCATTTGAACATAGCATTCCACTGCTCTTTATTTTTAGAATACTGCTCATAGAAGTCTACGGCATTGACAGATTCATGAGGGTCAGCTTTCTCAAAGCCGTTTCTCCAGGCTCCGGATTCCATCCAATCAGAGCATTGTTCAATTTTTGCTTGGTCGTTGCATTGGCGTGTGTACACACCATCAGCTAATGCTATTACAGGAGAAGATGAAAGGACGAGAGAAAGGAATAATGTCTTGAGTTTCATAATGGTTAGTATTAGGTAGTGAGTTTATCCTTCGGTGTGGAAGTTGGTAAATTTGCCTGTCTCTTGGGCTGGAATTTCGGCTTCGGCAGAGCGGATGGCCTTGATGAGGAATGCCATGTTGCGGCCAAGATTGCGCATAGTCTGGAGTCCTTCGAGATCTGCTTCTACATCTTCTGCAGTGAAACCGTGCACTTCATTCCAATATGTGCTGGAGACAATAGGCATTGAGCAGATAGTAAAATACTTGTTGATTTCATCAAATGCAGATGTAGATCCAGCGCGACGTGAAGACACAACTGCAGCTCCTACTTTCATTGTCTTGCTGAATACTCCTGATGTGCTGTAGAAAAGGCGATCCATGAAAGCAAGAAGTTGTCCGTTGGCTCCGGCATAATAGACAGGGCTGCCTACGAGCATTCCATCAGCTTCAGCAAGTTTAGGAGCTGTCTCGTTGACTGCGTCGTTGAATACGCAGCGGCCATGCGATCTGCAGAAATTGCAGCTGATACAGCCTCGGATATCTTTAGTGCCGATGTTGACGCGTTCTGTCTCTATTCCACATGTATGGAGGGTCTCTTCTACTTCGCGGAGTCCACGGTCGGTACAGCCATTGGGGTGGGGGCTACCGTTTATAACGAGTACTTTCATGATTCAATTAACAATTATTCGATTTTCGTTTTCGAAACTCTAAAGTCTTGAATTTAAGATATGGGTATAAATAAACTTGCGAACCAATGGCTCACACAGAATAATAACACTCCGCAGTTACTGATTGTTTATGTAGCCATGCTTGAAATAAGCTAATGATAGATTTGGTCAGGACGTTTTTTTTGTGTAAATTTGCGGAAACTAAATGATAAGAATATGATAGAAAAAAATCGGATATTCAAGTCCGCTATATTGGTATGCTTGTTGTATGCAACAGGCATTGTCAATATGTCGGCAAGCTCTACGAAGGGTGTCGATAGGCAGGCGTATAAAATTTATGTCGATAAGGAGGGAGTCATGCGTCGTTCTGACAATAAGGAGGAAGTTAGCTATTATGGTACCAACTACACTTCTCCTTTTGCTTATTCGTATCGTGCGCTCGGATACCTTGGGAAAGACCGTAAACGCGCCATTGACCGGGACATCTATCATATTTCACGCCTCGGACTGAATGCTTTCCGTCTTCATCCTTGGGATGCAGAGCTTGCGGATTCAGCCGGAAACTTGATTAGCAATGACCATCTTGACCTGCTCGACTACACCATAGCTGAATTTGAAAAGCGAGGCATAGACATTATTCTTACAGCGCAGACTAATTTCGGCAATGGGTATCCGGAAAAAAATATCGATACCGGTGCATTTACCTACGATTATGATAAATGCAATATTCATGACGACCCGGAGGCACAAGAGATCCAAAGCCGTTATCTTGATCAGCTTGCTCGCCATGTCAATCCATATACAGGGAGGAGCTATGCAAAGGATAATGCCATCATAGCAATGGAAATCAATAATGAGCCTTGCCACTCAGGCTCAAAAGAGGAAGTCACGGCATATATCAACAAGATGGCAAAGTCTCTTAAAAAGGCTGGCTTTGACAAGCCCATACTTTATAATGTCACTCATAATCCGGGTGTCACTTCTGCATATTATGACGCTGATATTGATGGGACCACTTTCCAGTGGTATCCAACAAGTCTTGTGGCCGGGCATGAAAGGAAGGGCAACCTTCTACCCGCTTTTGATGAATATACGATTCCTTGGAAAGACACAATGAAAAACTATGACAGACTTGCCAAGGTAGTATATGAATTTGATCCTGCCGACGTGCTTTACTCGCATTTGTATCCCGCAGTAGTGCGTACATTCCGAAAGGAGGGATTCCAATGGATCACGCAGTTTGCATACGACCCTATCGACCTTGCACCCTATAACACGGAATATCCGACTCATTTTCTTAATCTTGTCTATACTCCTGCTAAGGCATTAAGTATGATGATAGCGGCAGAAGCAGCTAAAGAGATACCTCGATATGCTGATTATGGCAATTATCCTGAAAATACTAAATTCGGAAATACTCGCATTGACTATGCCTCAGATTTGAGTGAATATAATTCGCCGGAAAAATTCCTTTATACCAACAATACTGATACAAAACCTGTCAATCTCTCCGGTCTGAAGCAGATAGCCGGGCATGGATCTTCGCCTGTGGTAGAATATGAGGGAAGCGGAGCCTATTTCCTCGACCTTGTGCCAGGCACGGAAACTTGGCGTCTTGAAGTGATGCCCGATACAGAAATAATAGATGATCCTTTTGGAAATACCGATTTGAAGGACGCAAAGGTAGTGGCAGTCAATAGGAAAAACAAGATGAGAATATCTTTGCCACAGTTGGGTGAAAATTACTTTCTTAAAGGAATTAACAAGGGTAATGATCTGAATGCCACAGCTACTGATGGCATCATTGAGGTGGCTCCCGGTGCGTATTTGATTGCTTCCAATAGGGAAGGACTGGATGTTGACACTGATGCTGTAGTTGCCGGCAATATAGGTGTGTCTGAATATGTGGGACCGGATAATGACAAGATGCCGTTCACTTTGCTTGACCCACGCAGGGGAGACAGCAATCTTGACGTGAATGCTATTCCGGAGGCATGGGAATTTAAGTTTAATCAGAAGCGTACAAATTGGGATGAAGCGCCTGTCTATGAGTTGACAATGAATCCGGATGAAGATGGCATACTCGTAATTCGCCGATATGTAGGAGACAAAATCGGTAGGATTCCGGAAGAGCTCAATCCGATGACACTGAATGTCCGGTTTCAGAATGAATCCGGCGATGTAGTGTCAACTCCGCTTCCTGTTGGTTCGGAGTTAGGGTTTGTGACCACTGACGGTTTCACTTATTCCTTGCCTATCACACTTGATGTCAATGGGAATTTTTCAGCTCCTATATCATCATTCCTTCCGAGAAAGGGTATAGTGATGCCAGCACCATATCCTTCAATGCTTACAAGGGAATATCCGGCTTCATCTTTAAAACCGGATGGACTTCGAGACATTGAATTTGTAGAGATAATTATTCCTCGTGAAAAAGGAAAGGAAGTCACGCTGCTTCCGGAACGTATATGGGTGGAATGATCTATTTCAGATGCTTCTGAATCCAAGTAAGATGACCTCTTTCGGTGGCTTCTGATGTCCAATGCTCATTGATTGGTGTAATTAAAGCCTCCTTGGGAGCTGAGATTACGTTGTATACTGCATAGCTCGTAGTCGGAGGACAAGTGTTGTCATTATACCCCCATGTCATGTAGACAGGACATTTCACCTTTCTTGCAAAGTTCACCACATCGAAGTAAGCCATAGTATTTAGCTTTTCAGGCGTATCCATTCCATCTACACGGAAGAAATGTGGATACCCACCCGCACGGTTTGCCTTGTAGCCGGCCATATCGCTCAGAGCCGGATGGTTGGCAACGCATGCCGTCACTCTTGGATCGAGACCAGCCGCCACAATCGCGAGGGCTCCTCCCTGACTGCCACCCTGCATCGCAATATTCTTTCCATCCCATTCCGGAAGGGTAGTCAGGAAGTCAATGGCGCGTACAAGCCCGAGATATACGCGCTTCATATAGTAATTGTCCTTATTGTCAAGGCCATTATTGAGATACCCGTTTTCTCTTCCGCTGAATGCCTTGCTTATTTCCTTAAACTGTTCGTCAGTCATTTCCGGATTAAGCCCATGTATCTCCATCTCAAACCTGATGCATCCGTTTTCGCCATAATAACGATGCCTTAGAGGCTCTTTTATGGTCTTAATACCTGCGCCCGGCGGACACAATACAATCGGACAAGAACCCGGTTTTGCTCCTTTGGGTATGAAGAGGTAACCATAAATTGACTGTCCTTGCGATGTCGTCATGAGATTCACAAGCCAGCAGTCCATCTTGTCAGTGGTGTATTTCGGCACCGGCGTCATGGTATAATTCAATGGCACTTTCTTTAGATCTTCAAGGTTTTTAGCCCAGAATTGATCGAAATCAGCCGGCATTTTAGTATAGGGCAAAATCTTTTCAGGAGAAAATCCCACTTTCACATGATGCGTGTATTTCTCTCCATCTACTGTAGCAGTAAGCACACAGTCTCGAAATCCCGGATTCTTCATAGTCCCAAGCGATACTTTTGCTTTGCCATTTTTTAGTGTGGTGGAGCCCTTGGCATCAGTCGGCATCATGTCGTCGGCTAAAGTGTAATCAAGAGTCACATTGTCGACCGGAACTCCATATTTATACAGCTGTACATCGACCGTAGCATTCTCCCCTGTTTTATAGAGCCAGTCTGCATGGTCCGGTACAGTCACCCAAAGCACGTCGCTACGATATGGATAATTTTCAGCCCTCCCCGACATTATTGTCGTGAGAATCATTAAAATCGCAAATAGTTGTCTTAGTTTCATGTTAGCTTAGGCTATGAATATAAGGATTACCTTTTGATTTTAGTCAAGATTTACAATCTTATAGTTCTGCGAACCAAGTCCGATTTCCTCACCGTAGTCAAGTGTGTGCATACCATGACGGGAGTCGATGCGTTCGATAAGATGTATTTTCCCATGATCGTCGGAAGAGCGAACGAGATCGGTGCAAGCCTTGTCGAGGGCGATAGGATCAAGAGATGCAAGAATACCTATGTCGTGCATTTGAGGATCGGCTGGATGGGAATCGCAGTCGCAGTCTACGGAAAGATTGTTGGCGACACTGATATAAATGATATTATCGCCTGCGTGGTCAGCAACCGCCTTGGCTGCCTCTGCCATTGCCTCAAGGAAATCATCTTGTTTTGCTGCTTTCACACCATTATCTCGCGTCTCAGTTGCTCCGGCACTATGGATATACATCTTACCGTTGCCGGAAGCTACGCCGATCGACATATTCTTCACAGCTCCACCAAAGCCACCCATGGCGTGACCTTTGAAGTGGGAAAGAATCACTGTGAAGTCATAATCGGGATAGTGCGAGCCTACAA
>CAMWQY010000013.1 GCA_947176355.1 uncultured Porphyromonadaceae bacterium | reverse complement strand
AGCAGATTGAAGAAAAGAAATACGACCGCAAATTCCAGATGGATGGCAGGAAGATCATCCGCATCGGCGTCAACTTCTCCTCAGAGACTCGCTGTATCGAAGACTGGAAGATCGAAATATAAAGAGATTTTGCAATCTGAAAAAAACATCTCTTTCTGTATTTTTAGGTTGCTCTATGTTTATGGTTGTTAAAATGTATAAAACAGTAAATGAGTCTGCTGATTTAAGCGCTGACTCGTTTATTGTTCGTAGAATATAATCTTGCAAACCTATATGTAGGTTGCTATTTTTTAATTTTTATATTTTCAAAAATTATAGGGGTCTTGTTTTTGTTTTGTATAGTGCCTAACTTAATGGTGAGTTGAGAAGCGTCTAAAATTTCCTTGCCTGGAAACCTGACCGTAAAAGATTCTTCTTTCTGATCGCTGATAGACTTAGGAAGCTCATTTACGCGATTGTCGTCATTCCATGTGTTTAAAGATCCCCTAATTTCTGATGACAAGTTGTCTGTATTCATAATACATTCGTCAAACAGAATATTATAGCTGAATCTCTCTTTTTGTTGTACTTTGAAGTAGATTATGGTATTCCCATCTTTTACTTCAGCTTTCTCGATATTGAATTTATATGGATGCATTTCGATCTTACGTTTGATTTTTACTTTCTGGCCATTGGCAGTAATGACGATTAATGCCAATATTATTGATATAATATATTTCATGATTTTTTTAATTTAGTTTCCAGTTCTTCCAATCATCTCCTAATTCGGATGGTGGTGTGATTACAGGAGTTTGAGATTTGCCATTGACTACTATGGATGTTTTTGTCACATTACTGTGAATGTAGTCCATAATGGATAAGATATTTGCATTGCCTTGTGATTCCTTTAGTTTCTTTAATAAAAAATAAGTGAAGAGTCCATGCCTTTTTTCATCATACGGGAAGGATGTCTCGTCTCCACTTGCAGATGATATCACTAATAAGTTTTGGGGTATAGTGGCAGCTTTGGTTTTCATCGCAACGCCTCTCGCAGACACAAGCATACCGCCTTCTCTTGAAGCCCCACTGAAACAAGCATCCAACAAAACTATCGTCTTTGAAGAAGGCAATGAACCTAATGCCGTGTAAAAATCCTTGAGACTAAAGCAAGTGCTTACATCACCAGGAAATCCATCAACAGGCATCAAGAAGGAGTCACGTGTCTTTTCGTCCGGGATGCCATGTCCTGCATAATATACTATAAATGACGCCTCTCCTTTATATGCTTCTGCAATTTTCTTCATCAGATTGAGTTCACGTTTAATATTATTAAGAGTTGCATCCTTTACCAGATGGAGATTGGTTTCAGGTATACCAAGTGTGTTCTGACAATATTTTGCAAAAGTCTCGCCATCATTAAGTGCATATGGAACCGATGCTACATCTTGATAATTTTCATTTGCAATTATAAGGGCGAACAGATTTTGGTTGGTGTTTTTAATCTTTGGAATATCAACATCAACGTCAGAAATCTTTTTCTCCATCTGTTTATTTAAATAGGTTGTATATTTTGGCGATGGTGTCTGCGAAGATTGGAGAATAACGTTATTGTCCTTTTTAATTGTCCCATTTACATTATCATTATTGATAGGAGCCTGAGAGTCTATATTCTCACTATCCGTATCATTAAGAGAAAATTCCCTATTTGCATAAATCTCCGCAATATTAGGGATCGTGGAATTATCATTTTTTTTATAGAAGCGCTCTATCCATTCATCTGCGCGAGATTGATTCTTATTAACACCTATTCCATTATTATAGCACCTTGACAATTCTTGCATTGCAGGAGGAAATCCACGTTCAGCTGCCCGACGATACATTCCGAAAGCTGCTTTGGAATCTTTCTCTATTCCTATTCCATGCTCTAAGCAATTACCAAGATAATATTGGGCCGAAACATCGTTGACAGCCACCAACTTTTTTAGTAGTGAAATGGATTGTTCAACGTGTCCCAGCCTCATCTCTTGTAAGGCTTTTTCTACACTTTCAAGATTGTAAGCATAGCTTGCAATTGACGTTAAGGAAAAAATAAATAAAAATACCTTGCGCATAAGAATGTTAATTGGGAGGATAACATAATTATTATATTATCCCCCTTTAAAATATGAATGGTTATCGTTTATTGTTGAATTGACTTAAGTCCTTATTGTTAAAGTATGTCATTTTCCCCCAATCATCATTCTGACCGTCAAATATTATGATACTCTTATAATATAGTTCTTCAGGATTGGTGAATAAGGCTGCCGCAACTCCTCCGGTAGCTACAGTGGCAAGTCCTGCTAACATTGCTTTTCCAAAGGACATTCCTTTCTTTTTGGATACTCGTGTAGAGTTTAGATCAAAAGTTCCTTTCTCGAAATCTCCTGTCCAGTCATAAACAGTTAACGGAGATTTTTCTTCATTGAATTCAAAAGGAGAATCAGCTTTCATGTGAATTTTTGCAGACTCGGTTTTCTTTACACCGAAGCCACGTTTTTCTTCTTTCTTAATATCTTTAGGCATTTCAACATAGTATGGAGTGAAGAACAGATCGCTAACCCATGTGGAAATAGCGATTGGTGTCCAATCTTCAGCTCTTTTATTAAAAGCATAAGCGATATTAGCTCCTATGTTATTAACGCTTTCATCTTCTGTTAAGTGACGATGAGATGTGCCAATATAATTCTTGCCTTTAGGATCAGCTTCCAGAGATTCATTTACCATTTCATTAAGAAGGTTCAGTAATCGTTCTTCATATTCAGAGAATTTTCCAGAGGGGGTTTCTGTCGTGGAATACGTTCCATATCCTACGATTGGAGCTAAATCGCAAATCCAAGTTTCATTTTGTTTCGTTCCTGTGGCAGGAGCTATGGAAATAAACTCATCAATGGAATTGGATATTTTTTGTTTTGAAGCCTTTTTTTCATCGGTTTCTTTGCTGAACATTGGATACGATGAACCATTATGAGACAGAAAGCATTGAGAAAGATCAAGAAATATGGTTTTCTCGGTTTTATTGGTTGCCCATAACTGTTCATTAAATATTTCTAGTTTGATGTTTTCATCCTCATAGATACTATTGGCTGGAGAATAGGCCATAACTAATGCTGTTCTAAAGTTGGTTTTGAGGCCATCTTTTGCTAGGATAGGCATGACTGCAAATGCCATACAGATGAGAAGGTAAAATAATCTTTTCATTTTTAATAATTTGAATTAGTTGTAGTTTGTTGAATACGTCGTTTTGCGTGATGAGGTTGTATTTTTAACAACCAAGTGACTGAAGTTATGTGTATATATTGAAAAAATAAATTAATTGTGTCGGAAGATTCCTCAGTCCAACGAACTACAAAAAAAAGCGTAGGAATCTGTATCTGTTGCCGTCCTACGTTCTGAGGCTTCTCGCATTGCCCTGTCTATGTCGGACGGCAACGCAGAAGCCCACGCATATATGCAATCTATGCCTTCGGGCTGTCTTTCACAAGACATATCGAATGCATTACATTACATACCACGGGCATCTACCGTTGCTCAATCCTTGACATAGACGGAAAGTTTGCGAGACATTTCAGAACGTCAAGAATCAGCGCGGATAAACGCTTTTCAAATATTTTCATCGACCCTCCCTCAATCCCCAACCGGGCTTCTGAGTGACGGTCTGCAATCGCAAAATTACGATATATTTTTGATATCTGCAAATTATAATTGAGTAAAATCGGTCTTACGGTTGATTTTTTATCTTTTCAAATTTGTGTAATATATCTGAAATTTGTAATTTTGTACAAAACTCGTCCTTAAAATGTGCGAATTTAATTTAAAACTCGCCTATAAAATGTGGTTGAAATGGGTAAAACTCGGGTATAAAACGTGTAAATAAATGTATAAAAGAAAGATAGAGAAGAAGCTTAGATTCTGGCTTGAAGATCCTTCACACAAGCCTCTTGTAGTGAAGGGTGTCAGACAGTGTGGCAAGACTTCAAGTGTAGTTGGTTTTGCGGAAAAACATTTCAAAAATATAGTATATCTTGATTTCAGGGAGCATCCTGAATACAAGAAGTTCTTTGTTCCTAATCTGGAAGTTGACGCAATTATTATGCGTATATCTGCATCTATGCCGGATATAGAAGTAATACCAGGAGAAACATGTTTCATCTTCGATGAAATCCAAGACTGCCCAAAGGCAAGGGGTGCCCTCAAATACTTTCATCTGGATGGAAGATTTCAAGTGATGTGTACCGGTTCCTTGTTGGGTGTAAACGGTTATAAATCTAAAGAAGAAATGAAAGAAGAGGAGGATGCCTCAATTCCTGTTGGCTTTGAAGATATTCTGAATATGTATCCTATGGATTTCGAGGAATGGCTATGGGCAAATGGTATAAAACAGACACATATCGATTATCTTAAGAAATGCATGGATAATGTGATTCCGGTTGATCCTGCTTTACACGAACGGTTTCGTGAACTGCTTCATGAATATGTGATAGTAGGAGGAATGCCTGAAGCGGTCAGTGAATTTCTAAATACCAAGCAGATTGGAAAAGTTCTTGCTGTACAACGTCGTATTGTTGATGAGTATAAAGCGGATATGGTAAAGTATGCACCTACTATCGATAAACCAAGAATACGAGAATGTTTTGAATCAATACCTGCTCAACTTGCTCGGGAATATAAAAAATTCACTTATTCTGTTGTAAGTCCTAATCGTAGGGGGCGTGACTATGCCGGAAGTTTGCAATGGATTGAGGATGCCGGAATCATCCGAAGGTGCTACAACACTGAAATTACAGAACTTCCTCTTGACGGAAATAAAATTCCGGGAGAATTTAAAGTGTATATGGCTGATATAGGATTGCTTGTTTCGATGCTTGAGGATGGTACGCAGTCCGATATACTTGTAGGGAACTTGTACGGCTACAAGGGTGCTATCTTCGAAAATCTTGTTGCCGATTTCTTTGGTAAGATGGGTCGACGACTTTATTATTTACACAGGAATGGAGGAATAGAGCTTGACTTTCTGATGCGCTACAAAGGTAGATGCGTCCCGGTGGAATGTAAGGCGCGCAATGGAAATGCTAAATCCTTGCGTACGGTTCTTAGTCACCCTGAGAAATACAGGGTGGAGACAGCGATAAAGCTCGGCGACTACAATGTCGGACTTAAAGACAATATGCTAACACTTCCCCTGTATATGACTTTTCTACTAACTGAAGTATAAGTGGATAATAGGATTATTGTTTTGGGGTGAGGGTGACGAGGGGGACGAGCATTTCCTGGAGGGAGATGCCTCCGTGTTGGAAGGTGCCGGTGTAGTACTGCACGTAGTAGTTGTAGTTGTTGGGGTAGGAGAAGAAGTCCTCGTTGGTCGCGAAGATGAAGGTGCTGCTCAGGTTTGGAGCGGGGAGACCATACTTTTTCGGGTCCTTTATTTCGTATACTTGCTTGGGATTGTAGTTCAAGTTCTTTCCTACCTTATAGCGAAGGTTGGTATTGGTGTTTCGGTCACCAATCACCTTTATAGGATTGTCTACTCTGATTGTGCCATGGTCAGTAGTCAACACCACTTTATAGCCTAACTCTGCTATTCGGCGGAACATCTCAGCCGCAGAACTATGGCGAAACCAAGACTCTGTGAGCGAACGATAAGCAGCGTCGCTATTGGCAAGTTCGCGTATCATCTTAGATTCCGTACGTGCATGACTCAACATGTCGATGAAGTTCATAACGATTACATTGAGCGGGATATCCTTGATGGAATTCAATTTGGTCAGAAACTTTTCGCAAGCTTGCGAATCATTAAGCTTCGTATATGTGAATTTGTCTTTCCTGCGATACCGCTCAAGCATAGTTGCTATCAATTCCTCTTCATGGTTGTTCAGACCTTCATCCTCATCTTCCTCAACCCACAAGTCAGGAAACATCTCCTTAATTTTCAATGGCATCAATCCTGAAAATATAGCATTGCGGGCATATTGAGTAGAAGTTGGCAAGATTGTAGTGTAAAGGTCTTCATTTATATTAAAGAACTCTGAAAGTAATGGCTGTACACACCGCCACTGGTCGAGACGGAAGTTATCGATCAATACGAAACATACCTTCTCTCCAGCATCAAGAAGAGGAAAAATCCTGCGACTGAATATGTCGGGACTCATGAGATGATTTCTCTCAGAAGTGATCCAAGACTCGTAGTTACGCTTTACAAACTTGGCAAAGTTTGAGTTGGCATCGCGTTTCTGCATCAAGAGCATCTCGTCCATGTTGCTTTCAGAGTCGGAGAGCTTCATTTCCCAATAGACGAGCTGCCGATAGCAGTCGACCCAATCAGAAAGAGAAGATGCTGAGTTTATGTCGGAGGATATCTTCTGGAATTCATGCATATAGCCGGTAGACGTCTGCTCGGCGATAATTTTTGCACTGTGAAGGTTTTTCTTGATTGATAGGAGGATCTGCATCGGATTGACCGGCTTGATCAGATAGTCGGTGATTTTATTGCCGATAGCCTGATTCATGATATTCTCCTCTTCTGACTTCGTGATCATGATGACCGGTACATCCGGATGCGACTGATTGATCCGTTGTAAGGTCTCCAACCCGGAAAGTCCCGGCATGTTTTCATCCAGAAGCACGAGTGAAATGTTGTCATTGTCAAGGGTGTCAAGTGCGTCTTGACCGTTGTTGACAGTCACAATTTCGTAGCCTTTGGTCTTAAGAAACATTATATGGGGCTTAAGGAGGTCAATCTCGTCGTCAGCCCAGAGTATTTTAGTCATAGTCTTGGGGGTTTTCAGGGTTTTCAAGGTTTTCGGAGTTCTCAGGGTTCTCAGGGTTCTCGGAGTTCTCGGAGTTCTCTGATTCATCGGGGTTCTCGGAGTTCTCTGATTCATCGGAGTTCTCTGAGTTCTCAGGGTTCTCGGAGTTCTCTGATTCATCGGGGTTCTCGGAGTTCTCAGTATATTCCGATTCTTCTAAGTCTTCTTCTTCAAGAGCAGTCTCCACTGCTTCTTCCACCATGGCGTTTTCTTCAAATCGGAAGTACTCTTCAAAAGAACGCCCTTCCTTTAGAAGAAGTTCAAAGTTAAACTTCGATATCATGATCGGACGCACCCCTTCCGGAAGCTGGAAGTCGCGGTTAACCATCACTTTACGGTAGTTTTCTAATTCTCGCAGATTGCTGAATCCTTTGATGACAAGAATACCGACATTGTCAAAGCTCATTGGTTCGAGATCAAAATCCTTGACCACGAAATTTGAGAAGTTGAATCGTGCTACATCGTAAAGAAGCAAATTCCCGTTGATTTCATCTCGCGGATAAGCAAGCACCAAGTATTGGGGAGCATTAGGGTCACGCTCAAAGTTGGCCGGTTGCCCATCGTTTGCCAATGGCTCTTCGGATGAAGAGAGTCGGATGTCCCATATCATACCTCTGGTATTGCTTACACCCGAATTTGGCTTTCTTCCTTCATTTAGGCCTTTCAACATAGCTCCTGCTACATCGGTCATATCCGTATCCGGCCATTTCTTAAGCAATTCCGTCAATCGATCTTTAAATTGATCATATTCCCCTTCGGTGAGATATGAAAGCGCATCAATGAAGACGAATTTAGGCATAATGGCAGACAAAGGATAGTCTGTCTCCATTTCTTGTGTGATTGCGTGTACTTCTTCGTTTTTGTTGGCTAAGTAATCTGAATATGCCTGGACATACATTTTCTGCTCTACATCATGCATGCGCTTGAGGCGTTCGAAATAGTCCGGATCTGTCATTGCCTTGCCGTATGGGCTGTCAGGAAACTCAGCAATTATAATGTCTCTCCAATGCTCCATACCCTTGGCGTCGCCACTTCTGGCAGCCATGAGATACATATTATAATATATATCTAACCTATAGACGTTGTCAGGGTAGTCATTGAGAAGAGTGTCGAATTCCTTGCGCGCTGCATAGAAGTCTTCGAGTTTGTCTTTCAAGATAAGACCCATATTATACAGCCCTTCTTGAATTACGTCATGAGCCGTTGCTTTCTGTTCTTCTGTAAGGGGCAGCTGGGCGATATAGTATTCAGGGAAGTGTGGGTCTGTAGTATGGTCCGGCTCCCCATCTTTCCCTTCTTTATTTGATTCCCCTTCAGCAGAGTTCTCAGATTTCTCTGAGTTTCCTTCACTTTCTGAATCCTCATCTTCTGATGCTGTCTCATCTTCAAATGCAAAAGATGTCTTATTGCGTCTGCGCCAGTCGTCTTCAAGTTTTCGGGCGCCCCAGCGCCGTTGGAATTCAGTCTTTCCGGCAGATTTTGTAGTGTTGTTGTAGAAATACCAGGACTTGTCAGTGTTGAATTGCATTCCTGTATTTCCTGCCTGCTGGTCGATGGGTGAATTTCCTTGCGGCCTGTTTGCCATTGCCTCTTCGCGGGCAGCCGCCTCCGCTTCCTCTTTCTCCCTTTGCTTAAGTTTCTTCACTTCCTCATCAGCCCATTCTTGACGCTTGTCTTCCGGAAGGTCTGCTATCTTTAGAAGCGAGTCCTGAAGCTCGACATTGCCGGCATATACAGCAAGCTGGTCGAGCACATCGGAGCGTTTCGCTATTAGCTTATAATTGGGGTAAGTCTGAGGTATTTGTGGTAAGGCTTCAGAATAGCAAGGCTGGGCTTTGGTGTATTCTTGCTCATCAAAGTAAATAGCACCAAGCGCAAGATTCGCCATAGCTTTATCAACACCGTTGCGTGTGGATTTTTCAACGGCAAGACTGTAATTGGCTTTAGCTTCAGCAGTGTCTTTTCTCGAGAGGTAAAGGTTGCCGATGGCATAATAGATCTGGTCAAGATAGTCGATATTACGCTGATATCGGGTCATGCTCTTAAGTGAAGCTACCTCCCTCGAGATGTCAGCTCCACGGAAAACTTCGCTCTGCTTGATACGTGCGTTGAATTTTAAGCGATAAGGTGTAGAAACTCCACTTCCGGCTTTCTTGAACGCCTCGTATGCATCATCGTCTTTTCCTGCTTGTCGGCAAGCTTGCCCAAGAAGGAAATAAAGCCGGTGTTTCTGCACGCCACTTGCCTTTCGGGCAGCCTCGCTCAAAAATGGAATTGCCTCTGCATAGCGTCCGGCTTTAAGTAGATAGGATGCTTCCACAAGCTCGTAAAGCTGCTTGAGTTGCTTATTGGTCAGATCCTTTTCTTTGATTTTTACAAGAATATTTTCCGCTTCGTATGTCCAGTCAAGTGCTGCATAGCATCGGGCCTGCCACAACAAGGACTCAGTGACTACTTCGGGTAGCCAAACAAAATGGCGAGAAATATACATGAATGTTGCGGCAGCTCCCATGAAGTCGCCGTTGAAATATTGCCCTTTTCCAAGCATCAGCCAAGCATTATGAAGGAATGGATTGAACTCATCGCGGGCACGGAATTCTTTTTCCTTGGCTGAACCGGATTTCTTTGGAGGTTTCTTTTTGATAGAGTGCAGCTGTATGGCTTTCTGCATTTTTTCAATCGTACGTTTGAAATCCCCTTTAGGCTTAGGCATACTCTCGTCTGCACGGGCATCTGCAGGATGTGTGAGGAGCATGCGTGTGAAGTCATCTTCATAATCATCCTCCATGGTCTTGAGAGTCTCCTTATAGTGCTCGTTGCCATTGAAGTATACGTTATAGCGCGTGCTGAAAGCCTGCCAATTTCTTGAAATGGCAGTATTCTTTTTCGTGCCGCATCCGGCAAGGAGCGTAATCGCGGCTACTATAAGAATCAGACGAATATGTATGGTCTTAGCAATCAATTTGGTCGGGTTTCAAAGAGTCTTGCATATATATTCAGCAGCTATTTTGGAGGCATCCGTTGTGCCGAGTCGTTTTTTCATATTCCGGTAGCCTGCCACCAGCCAATCCCGTTGAGGAGAAGGCTGAAGCAAAGGCCCGAGAGCCCGAGCTATCTTTTCGGAAGTGCAATTATGAAGGAGGAGTTCGGTGACAATACTATTGCCGACAATAAGGTTTGGAAGAGATACATATTTCACGTGTAGTATCTTTTTCATGATGTCGAAGGTCAATCTCGATCCATTGCCACGGTAGCACACCACCTGAGGAGTCCCAATTACAGCGGTTTCCAAAGTAGCCGTACCGGAAGTCACAATGGCTGCCGCAGAATACTTTAGCAGCGTATGCGTGGCGCCAAAAGCAAGTTGCAGTCCGGTATCTTGTGCTATGGATCTATAAAACTTCTCCGGCACTGATGGGGCGGCGGCGATTATGTATTGATAATCAGGAAATTTCTTTACAGCCTCGATCATCAGCGGAAGATTATTGCGAATCTCCGCTCTTCTTGAGCCCGGTAGAATTGCAATTATGGGCCGAGTGTCGGAGATTCCTTGGCGTTCGAGAAAGTGCTTTTTGGGTGGGATATGATTTAGCGATTCTTCCACTTCTTTTACAGTTGGATTGCCGACATATCTGACATCCATCCCGTGCTTTTTGAAGTATGATGTCTCGAATGGAAGTATACTGTAGAGATTAGTAAGATACTTTTTCAGCTTGGGTATGCGCCATTCTTTCCATGCCCAAACTTTGGGGGCAATCAGCCAGTCTACACGGATTCCAAGCTTATGAGCAAATGCAGCTAATTTAAGATTGAACGATGGGTAGTCAACCAAAATCAGAACGTCGGGATGAAAATCTTTCACAACTGATTTCGCACGCTTGAGATTGGAAAGCACCGTGGGCAAAGATTTAATCACCTCGGTAAATCCCATCACATTCATCTTTTCTATATGAATCTCCGGTTGATGTCCTGCAGCTCTCGCCATCAGGTCACCACCCAAAAACCGAAATTCAGCTTCCTGATCGATCTTTTTTATTTCCTCCATCAGCCGGGATGCGTGAAGATCTCCCGAAGCTTCTCCGGCTACTAACATATACTTCATATAATAATTACGTTATAAAAGACGTTTTTCGTATATGAAAACAATGCGAATACTCTTTTTTTTCTTAATATCTCTCTTTGCTTCGGCTATGATTCCGGGGTGTATCTCAGATGAATTCACTGATTCACCATCCGACTTGCTGACTTTTTCCGTTGATACCCTCAGATTTGATACCGTGTTCACAGATTTGGGTACTCCTACGGCACGTCTGAAAGTTTATAATCGTGCTTCAAAAGCTATCAACATTTCAAGCATTCGTATGCGAAATGATGATGGGGTTTTCTCAATGAATGTAGATGGTGTTTCAGGAAAAGTTTTTGATAATGTAGAGATCAGAGCCAATGATTCGATTTTTGTTTTCGTGGAATGCTTGATAGAAGCAAATTCAGATGCGCGGCCATTCAAAGTGGAAGGTGTTATGGATTTTACTACCAATGGAGTGACGCAATCTGTTGTCCTTGAGGCGTACGGTCAGAATGTAAGGCGACTCAGAGGAGTCACTATAGATTCTGACATGACTTTCACTGCAGAAATCCCATACATAGTGTTTGACACACTTCGCGTCAAAGCGGGGACCACACTTACTCTTGAGCCCGGTACTCGACTTCTTTTCCATGACAAGGGTATGCTGCAGGTAGATGGCAGTCTTATTGCTGTCGGGGACGTTGGCAAAAAAATTTCAATGCGTGGCGACCGCCTTGATGATGTGCTTCCTGATACCGGGTATGAGATTCTTGCCGGTCAGTGGCAAGGTGTTAGGTTTGGTCCTGAATCTTTCGGAAACCGTATGGAATATGTCGAGATGCAGTCGAGTGTCCATGGGGTAGTGGTGGATAGCTGTGGAATTATCGATAGAAATAAGCTGACTCTTGTCAATTCCTGGCTTCATAATTCACAAGGCAACGTATTAAGATCTGAACATGCTTGGGTGGATGCATTTGGCTGCTGCTTCTCTGAATCAGGAGAGGCTACTGTCTATCTAAGAGGCGGGGTGCATAATTTCGTGCAATGCACGATGGCAAACTATTATCTTTTCGCAATCTCTCCTGAATCAATTCTTACTCTTTCGCATCTTTCAGTTGAAGACAGCTCGGGAGTAGCTAATCCATTGATGAAAGCAAATTTCAATAATTGTATCATCTATGGCATGAATTCACCTCTTACCCCCGGAAATTTAGAAGGGACGGATGTCTTTATGCGCAATGTCTTGCTTGGAGTTGAGGGTTCGGACGATGACCATTTCATATCTTGCATGTGGAATGAAAATCCTGAGTTTGAGACGATACGTGATGAATATGTGTTCAATTATCGTCTTAAGGAGGATTCTCCGGCTATAAGTGCCGGTAATCCTGAATTTGTCACTCCCGAATGTCTATTCGATATGGATGGGATAGATCGTCTTGAATGGGGAAATCCGGCTCTTGGAGCCTACGCCAGATAGGCTCAATATTCAGAGAAGAGAGTTGGGCGTATGAGGATTCCGAAGCGCAGACGGTTATGGAATTGATTGTAGGCTAAAAGTCCTTCGCCATATCCGTTGTAGTAGTCTAAAAATATATATTGGTTGGAAGCCTTATGTATGCGCCATCCAAATTGTATGTTGGTGTTCCAGTTCATATTCCATCCTTGTCGCTTGACAAACGTCGCCCCAAGAGTGAATCGACGGTCGTTTGAATTCAACTGAAAGCCCATCTGGAAGATGCCGCTGTATTTCAGAATGTCCTTGTTGTGCTGCCCATCGACTATAGGATACCAATATTTGGCATGGACAGCCAGCCAATCAGTGACGTATGCGCTTCCAGCAAGAGAAACTTTATTCCATGAACGCGATGCTAACCCATCCTTACCATTGCTCTCATGCTCCACAATCAGGGTCATTTTGCCGCAGTATCGGTCCTTTACAAAAAATGGTTTCGACCATCCGATACCTGGATTGAAGTTCAAGTCGCTCATTGGCATTGAGTCTTGGAATATTTCCCAAAAAACTTTCTCTGTAAAAAATAAGTACAGATAAGTGCCCCAAGGCAATGTTGCATTGGTGAGACGCTGAGATATAGAAAGCTGAAATTTGATTCCGGAGTTATACTTGTTGGGCGTATGGAACGGGTCTGTGCCTAAAGCAAAGTAATTGTCTTTATAAAGACCGAAGAAAGGCCCTATGTCCATCGATTTTTTGATGGAATCAGTATTTTCTACCACTCCTTCCGGCACTAATATCTGGGCTTTTGTGCTTGTAGGGATGAATATTATTGATAAAATAGCTACAAAAGGAATAAGAAAAGAATGTCCGATATCTCTCATGCTGGTTTGTCTCATTCTGTTTTGATGCAATATGGATATGATTTTCCACCCTGTGACTATTTTGCTCACAGGGTGGAATTGATATTTGTCATGAATCTTCTGATTCATGCTGAATACTTAGATTATTGAAGCTGACCGTTTTCTGCAGCCTTGACCATTTCATCAGAAGCGTATACATATACTTCTACGCGACGGTTCTTAGCCTGACCCTCTTTTGTGTCATTGCTTGCCACGTAGTCTTGCATCGGGAAGCCCTTAGCCTCGATACGTGTGCCTGCTACTCCTTTGCCTTCGAGGAATGCTTTGACTGCATTTGCACGTGCATCTGCTACACGCGTATTTGCTTCCATGCTGCCTGTATTGTCAGTGTAGCCGCCGATCACAACATTAGTGAGAGGATTCTGCTCGAGAGATTTAGCAAATTCTGCAAGTTCTGCCTGAGCTGTAGGTTGGATATTTGATTTGCCTGTTGCAAAAAGTATACCACCCGGGAAAGTGACCTTGATTGCCTGAAGACCATTTACTTCAGTCTTCTCCACTTCTGCGGTTTTCAACTGTTCTTCGAGTTTCTTCTGCTGGTTGTCCATGTGCTTTCCAATGATTGCGCCTACTGCAGTGCCAACAGCTGCACCTACTCCGGCGCCGATGCCTGCGCCCTTGCCTTTACCGATTAGGGCACCGATGCCAGCGCCTAATGCTGCGCCACCACCACCGCCGATTGCTGCTCCTTTGCCAAGGTTTGTTGCGTTGCATCCTGCCAAAAGGATGAGCATTGCAAGGAATGCACAAGATAATGCTTTGATTTTCATTGTTCTGGGGAGTTTTAAATTTATGTTTGATATGTTTAAAGTTTTATCTCGAATGCAAATATCGTAATATTGAAAGAAAAATTGTGCTATATATTTATAACAATAAAAATTTGTGATTGTTTATAATTAAGTAGTCCACTATAAAAATATATTATACAGAAATGAGTGATAATATCAAAGGAGCAACAGGCGAAGAATCATCAGATGTCAGATTAAAAGAACTTTCATCTGCGCCGATAGGCAAAATTTTATTGAAATATAGTCTTCCCGCTGTAATCGGAACAGTGGTGATGGCACTTTACAATATCATTGACTCTATTGTAATTGGTCATGCTATAGATGACCCTAACGTAGTGGCAGGTATTGCCGTCACATTCCCGGTGCAGAATCTTGGGACAGCTTTTGGTATGCTTATCGGCGCCGGCGCGGCAACGCGTATTTCCATTGTGCTTGGTCAGAAAGACCATCATCGGGCAGCTGTCATTCTCGGCAACTCAGTCCAGCTTACTATTCTTATCGGAGTCCTTTATACCTCAGCCTTTGCAATTTTCCTCGAACCACTACTCAGGCTTTTCGGTGCTTCCGATGCAAGCATGCCGTATGCTAAGGAATTTCTTACATGGGTTCTCCCGGGCATGGTGCTCATGAATCTCACATTCAGCTACAACAATGTGATGCGTGCTTCCGGCTATCCGGGTAAGGCCATGTGGACCAATATGATTGGAGCGGGACTTAATTCTATTTTAGCTCCCCTTTTCCTTTTCGGCTTCAAATGGGGCATCAAGGGAGCTGCCATAGCTACAGATATCTCGATGGTGGTAACGGCTATCTTTGTCATGCAACATTTCTTCAAGAAGTCGAGCACATTGCATTTCGAGCGTGGTACTTTTAAATTTGATTGGAGAGTGATAACTTCAATTCTCTACATAGGTATGTCGCCATTCCTCATTAATGTAGCAGGTAGCTGTATTAATGCTGTCGTGAATACTTCTTTGCTTAAATACGGTGGGGATGATGCCATTGCAGCAGTGGTGGTTTTCAACCGATTTGTGACAATTTTTGTGTTTGTGGTGATTGGAATTTGCCAAGGTATGCAACCGATTTTAGGCTATAATTATGGATCCGGAAAATATGACAGACTCTTCCGAACTCTTAAGCTCGCTGCGCTTACGGGCGCAAGCTTCACTACCTTGGGTTCGATTATTGGCGCTACCAATGCGGAAATGATAGCAAAGCTATTTATGCAAGATCCCCAGCAGATTCAGTGTGCTGTCAACTGTCTGCATGTCACGACTGTAGGATTCTGGATGGTAGGATTCCAGATTGTAGCCACCAACTATTTCCAATCGCTTGGTATGGCTACCAAGTCAATATTCCTATCATTGACACGACAAGTGATTTTTATGATACCGGCACTATTTATCCTTCCTCCGATTTTCGGACTTGATGGAGTGTGGGCCTGCTTCCCGATTGGCGACTTCCTTTCGACTATCGTGGCAGGTTTCATGCTTGCTTGGCAGATAAAGCACCTCAAGAGGAGGAAGATAGCTTCAGTAGATGCATAATTTTATCTTCTTGACTTACTCACTTTCTTAATTATTTTGACCTTTAACCTTATAACCCAATAACCCTCGATATCCGCATGCGGATGTCGAATCAATATGAAAGACAATACTTATCATAAGATACTGGAATATTTCCGTCAGTTAAGTGAAGGCACTAAATGGGATGGACACCTTTATGCAGTAGGTGGCTGTGTGCGTGATGAAATCTTAGGTTCTCCGATTCATGACGTAGACATTGCTGTCGATCTTCCAAATGGAGGTGTAAATTTTGCTATGTGGCTTTTTCATCATAAATACTTGGTGGAAATGCCCATATTGTTCCGAAAGTTTGGAACTGCCAAGCTGCGTCTGCGAAAGTTTCCCGAAGAAGAGATTGAAGTAGTGCAGACAAGAGCTGAAAAGTATACTGATAAGACAAGCCGTTGTCCGGAGGTAGTGAGCGGCACAATCAAGGAAGATTGTTTCAGGAGGGATTTTACTGTGAATACCCTTTACCGAAACATTAAGACAGGGGAAATTCTTGATATGACCGGACGCGGAGTCAATGATATCAAAGAGGGAATCATCCGAACGCCTCTTGACCCGTACGAAACATTTGACGATGATCCGGTGCGGATATTGCGATGTCTCCGCTTTTGTGCACGTTTCGGTTGGAAAATAGATGAGGCTACTATGGAGGCTTTGCGTAAAAGCGTCGATAGATTGTCAATTGTGTCGCGTGAAAGATGGAGCGGGGAATTCCGTAAAATGCTCTTTGGAAAGAATGTAAAGGATTCTCTTGGTGCGCTTGTCAATATCGGGGGATTGAAGTATATGAATCAGCTTATGCGCGAGATGTCGGAATGTGTACCTGAACCGGGAGACAAGTCTCTGCTTGAAATGGCTGTTGAAGCTGTTGCCAAGCTGGAAGAAGAGGGGGTTGAAGATGAAGCTCAACGCTTGGCGGCTTTCTTCGGAAATGTCGGAATGTTGCGTGCCGGCGTGCGCGACAAATCAGGAAAAATGCGATATCCACGTCATGAGCATATAGGGGGACTTATGGCGGCAAGGGCTCTCAAGCACATGGGTATAGATAAAGACCTGGCAGAAGATGTCAAGCGTATTATACAAGGAAGGGATGAAGCTCGGGTTAAGAAAGAACGCCAACAAAAGCAATTGGCGCATAGAGAGCATCAGCAACAACAGCAAGATGAAAAAGCAACAAGGAAAAAAGAACGTGCAGCTCGCCACCGTGCTATGCTGGAACGTCACCGACGCTATGCTCGCCGCCGCAAAGCTAAGCAAACACCGGAAGAATAAGAATTAGGGAAGCATAAAATTGGAGTTGAAATCCTTCGAATTTACACTGAATACAAATTCTCAATTCCTAATTCTCAATTCTCAATTATGGAAGCTATCTGCTCAGCCCTCATCCAATCTGCCGGGGTGTCAAGATCCACCGATCTCTCCGTCGGCATAACGTATGGCTTGCGGACCGGAAACTCCGACATTGGCATACTTCGCAGAGATGCCGCGTCCATCACATATACAGCTCCATTATATTCCCAGACCTTAGGAGCATCCTGGCGGCGAGTATAATGCCCGTCACCCTTGCTTATATGGAGATTCCCTTCAGAATCTGTCTCGAAAGCATTATAGTAAGGATTCGTGGCAGCCTCACAAACGCTGACCACCATATCGACTCCGGGCTTCCATGCCTTGACAGCCCCAATAATATCTTCTGCGCGGCGTAGGGGGGAGGTGGTCTGCAGAAGCACCACTCGGTCATAATTCACACCATGCTCCCGATACCATTCAAGCGCATGAAGTATCACGCCATACGTCCCGGCAGTATCAGTAGCCAGACTGTCCGGCCGCATGAATGGCACTTTCAGTCCGTAATCCTCCACGACTTTTCGTATCTCATCGGAATCAGTGCTTACACAGATGTCAGCATCCTCAACTCCTGCCTCGCGAGCCTGGTCAATAGTATGGCAAATCAATGGTTTGCCCAAGAAAGGCTTGATATTCTTCCCCGGAATTCCCTTGCTCCCTCCCCGAGCCGGTATCAGATATAATGTCTTCATTGAAATTGTTTACAAAGCGTGACAAATTGTCACGGGTTAAGATTGGAATGGTCATAGATGTACGATTCTTTCGTACAGTTGCGATCTCTTTTTAGGAATGTATTGATGGCGTCGGTCGTGACGGTTGGAGTATCCGCCTGGAAGTAGGGATTGGCGCGTTTGGCGGCGATTCCTTTTATCATTGGAGTTGTGATAAGTGATAGGCTCATGGTGATGGCTCCGCGAGTTGCGTCGCAATGGATTACGCTGACTGCTCGT
>CAMWQY010000012.1 GCA_947176355.1 uncultured Porphyromonadaceae bacterium | reverse complement strand
AGATGAAAGGTAATTTTGACCAATCTGCCTTTCACGATGCAAATATAAAGCGTGATAATAAAAAGAGCATACGAAAGTTAAGTTAGTTTATATGACAGATATAAGATATCCAATAGGAATCCAGACCTTCAGTAAGATTATATCCGGAAGATACATTTATGTAGACAAGACGGAGATAGTCTATAGACTGGCAAATAAATATGAATATGTGTTTCTGAGTCGTCCAAGGCGGTTTGGAAAAAGCCTGCTCATGTCTACGCTTGAGTCTTATTTCAAAGGTGAAAAAGAACTTTTCAAGGGTCTTGCTATAGAGAATTTAGAGAAGGATTGGATATCATACCCTGTCTTCCGTTTTGACCTCAGTCCATCAAATTATGATGATCTGTCAAAACTGATCGGAATGATAGAGAATAGTCTCAAAATAATAGCATACGACTATTCCCTACCATTGGAAGGATCTGATAATTCCGTGCGTTTTATCAATCTTATAAAAAAGGCATACGAGAAGTATGGTCAGAAGGTGGTGATTCTTATCGACGAATATGATAAGCCGATGCTCGACTGTCTGCATGATTCCGATTTGAGTGAGAGACTCAAGGTAGAGCTTCGCAGTTTTTATTCGGTAATAAAGGCGTCTGACCGGTACATAAAATTCGCCATGCTGACCGGAATAACAAAATTCGGAAAGATTTCTGTATTCAGTGGACTCAACAATCTTAAGGATATTTCCATGATGCCTGCCTTCAACGCTATATGTGGCATATCGGAAAGTGAATTCCACCATAATTTTAAAGATTCTATAGCATCCTTTGCTGATGAACATGAAATTACAGAAGAAGAAGCATGGTCGAAGTTTAAGACAATGTATGATGGATATCACTTTGCTTCAAGTGGCGAAGGTATTTATAATCCGTTCAGTGTAATTAATGCTTTCGATGAGAATAAACTTAAAAATTATTGGTTTGCCAGTGGTTCTCCTTCTTATCTTATACGTCTTGTAGAAAGGAATAATTACAGATTAGACAGTATTGAAGGACAAATAAGGAAAGAAGATCAGCTAAGCGATATAACCGATATGAGCGAGGATTTTGTGCCTTTATTGTACCAATCCGGTTATCTAACGCTTAAGGACTATTATGAAGAAACAAGCGAATATCTTCTTGGATTTCCAAATAAGGAAGTTGACAGTTCTTTCTGGGGGTCTCTTGCCAGTCGTTTCTTCCGCGGTATAGATGGTAATATACAAAAACTCCGTGTTCCCTCTGTGTGAGAACTAAAAAGATATTCGCTCCATATAAGAGATCTGCGCCAATTCTGTTTGTTCGCTACCGCTGACTCCAACAACATATAATTTTAAAAATGAAAGAGCCGCGTGTCAAGGGGTCTATTTTGGTGACAGCACTTTAACTTTTATGGAAATAAATTGTTATCAAAGTATCTTTTAACATTTAATTACACATATTATGAAAAGACACTTCCTTTGCCTCCCATTGCTCGCGATGCTGATGCTTCTGCTTCCTTCCTGCGGAGATGTAAATTACTGGAATCCTGAGCCTCCGTATGGTGTTGACAATTACTTCTATGATAATAATCTTACCGGTTGCTGGCAGCTTTATCAGGTAAACTCCGACTATGTGCGGGGCGACCAGGTCAACTACATGCAGTTTTACGGCGATGGCAGAGGAATGTATTTCTACTACGACCGTGGTTACGACGAGACAGAAAGACTTGCCTACTGGTGTCAACGTTCCGTAAGCGGCGCCTCGTCGCTTCAGATAAACATCGACTATGAATACGGCAGTCCTTCGACAATGAACTATTGGTTTACCGACCGCGAGACATTATGGATGCAATGGCGCAATAACTCCGGTCTTCAGACCTACGTCTACAAATACTACGGCCGCACAGCTCCATGGTAAATCCTTGTAAAATAATCTACTTATACCCCCTTAACCCAATAACCTTATAACCCTCAACTTAAGCTTGCGAAAGTTGAATAAAATGAATTAAAAAAGGCGACTCTTCAAAGAGCCGCCAATTTTTTTATGGAGTATTATCTTTTTTTTACCAGCGTGATGACTCGCCAAGCTTATAGAATTTTTTTTCTACCTTCTTGCCATTGTAAGGCATTAGAAGACCTTTGTAAGCCTTCGGAGCATTGGTAAGTTTCTTAGCCTTTGCTTTGTGAGCCTTCAAGCCTTGTGGCTCTGCATTCTCCTGTGGGTCAAGATCAAGGAGTGTAGCAGCCTCTTTCCAACCGGCAAGCACTTTCAAGGAACCATCCTGATTATATCCCATAAACACGCCAAGAGAGGAAGCAGGGAACTCAAACTTTGTGCCGTCTACCAGCTTTCCGGAAGTGCCCGGTACGCTGAGTACAGTATAACCAAAGCTTGTCAATGAAGGATCCACCACAACAGCATCAGGATTGGTAGCATTTATATATACGTAGTAGTGACCACGCTCTACTTCCTCTTCATAGACATTGTCAGCGTATGGCTTCACAATTCTATAATAACCGGGTAGATCGTCGCTTTGCTGAACCTCAACTTCCCAAGTGCCCGGACTGGTAACGAGTGCTCCGGCAAAAAAGATATCATTAAATTCAGCAGTCTTTGTCACTGTGGTCCAACCTTCGTTCCAGTCTACTCCATTGATTTCGTTGTAGAAAATGTATGCACTGTGACCCTTCGCCTCTCCGGCTGCATCATAGCTTACGGCAATGCAAGTGTAATAGTCTTCTTCATACACCGGGAACTGGAAGTCGCGGTTGTCTGTGTAGAGTACTGTCTCACTATTTGCGATTATAGCATTTACTTCCGCCTCTATTTCCTCATCTTCGAGATAGCCTTGCTTAAGTTCTATTGCGTATGATGCTACATCTGTGCCTTTCACTACACTGAGGATAGAATATTCCTGACCTGCCTCACTGATGAAAGTGCCGGCATTTGCCATAGAGATATTATAGTCGGGATAGCCGGGAAGCTGGAAAGTATTGACTTCAGGAGTCCATCCTCCTACACCGGGTACGTAGTAGCGCATCATGACAGTAATGACACCTGTCTCAGGATCGAAGTAACTTGCATCCTTGTAAAGAGCTGCATTATCAGGATTATTTACTACCTCCGTATAATAGGTGTAGGCATCACACATCCAGATATTTGCAGTCTCATCGTATGCATAGCCTGTATCGAATGGCGCTACAGACACCTTTTTAGATGAGGTGTTCACAGAGATTACTATATCATGGTCTTCCTCGATAAGGTCAGGAATATTATATTGCACTTGTGAAGGATTCAAAAGAGATTTGCGCTCTAAGATGGGGTAATCAAAGGTTCCTCCGAAGAATGCATTAGTCCAATAAGTGTCGCCGTCCATCTTGGTCCAAGAGCTCCATGGAGCATAGAGAATGCTTATATTTTGAATGGTCTTGCCATAGTTTGACAAGCCTTCCCCTTCGAGTTCAAGAGATATGCTGTAAGTAGTCTCTGCCGCTATATTATCGAAGTCGAATGTGATGTTGATAAGGGCAGTATCTTCACCATCGGAGAAGCTGACAGTAGTTGGTATTGTAAAGATATCGGTAGCCTGACCACCTACAGAGGCAGTAGCCTTGATATTGGCAGAGGCAGCTCCGGTCTTGCCGAGACGGCTCACATCCACTTTGACGCTGTTCTGCCCTTCTGCGAGATCGAAAGAGGTGGTAGCGTTTGATGCAAAGAATATCTGGGCACCGGTAGGAACTGCAGCAGGATCATAATCCACCTCTTTAGTACATCCAGCCACACCGGCAAGGATGAATGAGAGGGCCGACGCCGTTAGAATATTATATAATTTCATATATTTTCTTTTTGGTAATGTTACTGGAAATGTATTTTAGAGGTTGATTGTAGGATAGCAACCGGAAGGGTCAGGATTATTATAATCCTTTATTGCTAAGTTAGATGTTCCCTCCGTCTGAATAATCACGAAGTTCATCCATGCCGGGCGAGTAGTGGTGTTAAATAGAGTGGCATTGGAGAAGTTGGTGCCGTTATATGCCCTTACCACAGGCTTGTTGAGACGTTTATAATCGAAGAATGTCAGACCTTCTCCCCAGAACTCAATACGCTTCTGTAAGAATATTTCGTCTACCACCTCCTCTTCAGATGCACCACGGCATGTGTAAGTCGGGTAGCGGTAAGTCTTCATGAAATCTTCAAGAAGCTGCTTGCCCTGAGCAGGCGATGTATGTGCAATGGCCTCAGCTTCTATCAAATACATCTCCTCGATACGCATAAGCGGAACGGCCGTGGCAGAACCAACGTTAAAGTCAGAGGTGTTGCCCGACCCGGGACGGAACTTAAAGGAAGCATATTCCGGAAGTTCGGCGGCGAAGCTTGCGTCGATCACTGGCTCCTGGCCTGAGAGAGGTGTATTCTCGGGAGCCTTGAAAGAGAGCTTACGGAAATCGCGGTCGCTGATTTTGTTGTAAAGATCGGCACCAATCATGTTGAAAGGACCGGCAGCACAATATCCATACTGAGCCTCGTTGCTTAACCATGAAGTCCAGTTGATGATACCGCTCTGTACTGCATCATCCTCCTTTACAGCTTGGAAACACCACATCCATGCGGAATTCGGTTCATTGAAACCGGAAGTGGTGCTGAGCCACTGGTCACGAGTAGTCGGCTCATACTGACCGGTAGCGATAGCCTTTCGGGCATATTCAGCAGCCTTAGCATAATTTTCATCCCACATGTATGCACGAGCCTTAAGTCCATATACCACTGAAAGGTCAGGGAGAGTCTTGGCAGGTCGTGAAGCAAGGGAGATTATCTCCTCAGCCTGATCAAGATCGGCAATGATAAAATCTAACATATCCTTGTGGGGAGCTCTCGGATTGTTGCGGGATTCCTCCTCTGTAGTCTTTTCGGTGACGATGGGGACGGTAAGGCCAAGTACATCTTTACCATCAGGGCTTATAGGTTCAGTGCCGTCATTGGGAAGAAACTCATACATACGTGCCATATCAAGATAGGTAGATGCACGGAAAGCAAGTCCCATACCGTAGTATCCTTTCTGCACATCGTTTGCAGTCTCAAGGTCTACAGCACCCAAAATATTATTGCAAGTAAGCACCTGCTTGTTGTAAAAGTTCCAAATAAACTGTGTGCTCAGATAGTTCTGACCGATATGAGAGTTCTGTTCCCATGCGGTATACCAGTCATAGCCGCTCGATACGACTGGAAAATCAGCGGTCATCACGTCACGGATATGCATTATTGAGCCATAGCCCCAGTCGTATGCGGCGTCGCTATTTAGGAGATTAAATTTGTTGAAGTAGGCGGGCATTGCCCAGAGGAGTGCCTCGGTGGCCTTTGAAGAGGCGGCAAGCTGCTCCTGTGTAGCGCCATTAGTGGGGAAGGTCTCCTCTATACACCCTGTAGAGAGCAGCATAGGGGCAACGAGTGCGCTCACCAAAAGATATTTATATGGTTTTTTCATAATGAATTCACTTTGGATTTAGAATGTTACCTGGACTCCGCCTGAGAGTGTACGGATAGGTGAATAATAAGTGTTGTTGATATTGGCATTAGTGTCAGTTCCAGCAATACCGGTCATTGACTGACGAGGATCAGTACCCTGGCGTTTTGCCCAAAGCCATACATTCTCAGCAGCAAAATAAACTCTCACTTTAGAGATAGACGCTTTCTTTGTTATTTTAGATGGAAGTGTATAGCCGAAGTTGATGTTCTGTAGACTCAGGTAAGATGAGGACGTCAAGAAACGATCGGATGCTGACGCAGTGTACTGATCACCATATTGCAGACGAGGAATGTCGGTATTTGGATTCTCGGGAGTCCAAGCTTTGAGGATATCAGCATGCCAGTTCTTACCACGGCTGGTGTTCGTGGGAGAATCCATAAACATCGCATACATTGAATCATAGAACTGCCCGCCGATAGAATAGTTGAAGTCAAGCGAGAGGTCGAAGCCGAATGCTTCAAGAGTAGTGCCGAAACCGCCGTATGCGCTTGGAAGAGCGGTGCCGCAAAGGAAGTAGTCGCTCGTACCGAGTTTTTCGTATGTCACCTTTTCGAGGGTCTCATTTCCGTTTTCGTCCTTCATGCGTTTGTAGTAGAGAGCCTCGCCGTTTTTGGGATCCGGACCTGCATACTTGTACTTCTTGTAAGTGTAAAGAGGTTGACCCTCGCCAAAGAAGAAGTTGCCGCTTGAATATCCGCTTACTCCGTCGATAGTCTCATTCTTACGCTGCTGAGGAAGCTTGGCAAGGACGTTCTTATACCATGTGATGTTGGCATTGACTGTCCATGTGAAGTTTTTAGTATCTACGAGGACACCCTGAAGATCCACTTCAAGACCGCGGTTTTCCATATCGCCGATGTTATCCCAGTAGCCGGTATAGCCGAAGGATGGGGGAAGGGTGAACCAAGATAGCATGTCTGATGTCTTTCTGTAGAAACCTTCCACGCTACCGCTGAGGCGGGAGTTGAAGAATTTAAATTCCACGCCTGCATTGAAGTTGCCATTCTTTTCCCAAGAGATATTTGGGTTGCCAAGTGTGGCAGGTGTAGCGGCAGGCGAACCTGATCCGTTTACAATGTTATAAGTGTTTGTGTAAAGGTAATTGTTGATGTTGTCGTTACCCTGCTCACCGTATGATGCTTTGATCTTCAGCAAATCTACCCAAGAAGCAGTAAACCAGTTCTCCTTTGAAATAATCCAAGCGCCACCGAGGCTCCAGAATGTACCCCAACGGTGGTCAGGATGGAAGCGTGAGGATGCATCGCGACGCACTGACACCGAACCGAAATATTTCTCATTGTAGTCATACTGTGCGCGACCGAGCCAACCTTCGTTATTATACTCCGTAGTGTAAGAGTTGGAGTCGCCAGATGTCACTGCACCGCTAAGTTCCGAGTTATTGGGATCAAACATATTGGAGCGTGTAGCGTAGAGATAAGCATACTTGCGGACATAATTCTCATGTCCCAGCAACACAGTCACATGGTTCAAACCGAATGAGTGGTTCCATTCAAGTAGCTGCTGGAATGTGTAGCTGTGTGTCCGTTCATGATATTTTGAAGTGATACCGTTGCTTGAAGCGTATGATCCATAATATGGGTTGGTGACCATCGACGTACGGGTCTCGTTAAGATTAAAGCTATTGTTTGAAGTAAACTTAAAATCATTGAGGAAGCGAACTTCTACGAAGCCTGAAGCGTCGAATGCATTACCCTGATACTCGTCAGTGTCGAGCATATTTGAACTGAATGCATTGGAGTTGGTGAATATAGGGCGTTCCCATCCCAAAATGCTTTTATCACCATAGTCATAGCGCATGATGTTATTTCCATCGTAAATTATATTGCCGCTTGCATCACGCATATAGAGAGGATAGATAGGGGCAATCTCAGCAGCGGCTGCAAGGATATTTCCGGAAGAGTTGGAAGTGCCCTCATCGCTCATGCTCTTGGCGTTATAGTTGGCATAGTTTGCAGATCCTCCTACTTTCAGCCAATCCTTTATCTGGCTATCGGCAGTGAGGCGCCCCGTGAAGCGGCGATAACCTGTATTCTCGATGATACCGTCGTTCTTGAGGTAACCGGCAGACATGTAGAAGGAACTCTTCTCGGTGCCGTTGCTGACAGACACATTGTATTCCTGACGGAGGCTGTTGCTATAGGCAGCCTCCATCCAGTTGTCGGGAGTCATCCAATACTGCTGACCGCGATAAGTGTGCATATATCCTTCAGTAGCATTAGGGTTAAACCTGCCATCCTTACCGATAAGATACTGTCCATCAGGAGCGGTGTAGGTTTGGTAACCTGTACCAATAGTATTGTTGGCAGTAAGGTTATTGTTTGCCCATTCGTATGCTCGAGCATCCGAGTAGCCTCCTACATTCATCGCGTAGCTTTTAAGAGCACCATAATATATTTCATAATACTGGCGAGGATCATTGATGGTCTCGTAGTTCTGAGTTGCACGGCTGTTAGAGCCCCATTTCACATCTACAGATACAGTTCCGTTACCGCGTTTTGCCTTCTTCGTGGTAATAAGGATTACACCGTTGGCACCACGGGCACCGTAAAGCGCGTTTGAAGCGGCATCCTTAAGGAGAGTCATTGAAGCAATATCGCTGGGGTTGATATTGTTCATATCACCCGAATAAGTAGCTCCATCCACAATCACCAGGGGGTCGTTGCCTGCATTAAGAGAGGAAATACCACGGATACGGATAGTCGGGGTCGTGGAACCGGGAGCACCTGATAGGTTGTTGATCTGTACACCCGCTACTTTACCTGATAGGGCGTTGAGGGCGTTGCTCACCTGTGAATTCTCGATCTGAGAGGCATCCACTACTGCTGCCGAACCGGTAAAAGCCTCCTTAGTAGAAGTACCGTAAGCCACTACCATGACTTCATCAAGGCTGCTTGAAGTTGAGACCATCTTCACGGTCATATTAGGAATAAGTTTTACGTCCTGTGCTTTATAACCGACGTAAGTTACTGTGGCAGCGTGAACTTTCGCCGGGACCTCCAGAGTAAAATTTCCATCAATGTCAGTTACTGTGCCTTGGCCGCCGCCAATGGGCATGACAGTGGCGCCAACCAGGGGCTCGTCAGTGTCTGCATCCACCACCGTTCCCTTATAGGTCTGCGTCTGGGCATAAAGGCTCCATGTGCATGCCATCAGCGTCACCAAAATTAGAAACAATTTTCTCATACTGTTATTATTTGATTGAATTAATTGATTTTTTTACCTGATAATCTGAAGACAACCTGCAAAACAATATGGTTATGTGAGAATATAATATGTAAAATATTTATCTTCAATAATTTAACTTAATTTAAAGTCACGTACAGGTAACAAATCGAGCCTCATTGCAAATAAGAAAAGGCACGAAACAAAACGAATTATGGCTAAAAGTGTACTTTAATTGCCACTTTTAGCCATAATTCGACCAGAATATCTAATATTCACTCAGTTAAGGAAGAAACAATTGATCTCCGTTTACTTGCAATGGGATTTCAAGAGAGTTATTATTGGGGATTGTGCCATTGGATGTAATTAGAACAGGCTGCACAGCCTTGCTTCGAATAGTATATAGCCTGAATACATTAAGACGGGTTTTTATTTTTAGGAGTTCGCTATTTGTCAGGCGAAAACCTTCCGGAGCGTACTTCATTTCGCAGATATTTATAATATTGTCAGCTCTATCTATTATAAGATCGATTTGCACGCCGGGATGCTCTGCATTTTTTTTAATAAACCAGGAATATAAGTCAGCTTTTATGCCGGCAATGCCCATAGCAGTTTTTATCTGTCTTGTATGCAGCAGGCAAACCCTTTCAAAAGCAAGTCCACACCATGAAGAATAAGCTGAGGTTTGCATACTCCTTGCCCAATACTCTTCATCAATTCCGTGAGCCATTCTTACAAATTTATAATAGAACAGTGTGTAGCAGTCTACAAGTTGGTAAAGAGCATCTTTGAGTCGCTTTCCTGTATGACAATATTTTCTGACGAATCCACATTCAATCAAATCTTCCAACATACGGCTTACGTGCCCGTTGTTATCAATCTTTGCATTTGAAATTATGTCATCACGAGTCATTCCGGATTTTTTTCCTGACAAAGCTTGCACTATCTTTATATATTTTTCCGGAGTATTGAACATAGAGGAATATATATAGTTAAATTCATCGTGCAACTCTCCATCCTCTTTCAGGAAAAGATTGTCAATATTTTTTCCTAAACTCGCTTTATTGTCAAGTTTAGTCCAATAGAAAGGCACTCCTCCCATCACCATATATCCTTCAATCAGCATATTTCGGTTGTATGGCAATTTCAGATATTTCGCCAGTTCTTCGCACTGATACAATGAGAATTGCTGAAGTTTTATTTTGTAAGTCGCCCTATTGTACAGCCCACCCTTGTTACGGAATATTTTGTTAATTATCCATGACGTGGCGCTTCCACAAATGATAAGTAGTATATCTTTACGGGCAGACGCCCAGCCATTCCAAAAGTGTTCAAAAGCCGGAATGAAATGAGAATTACGCGCATCCATCCAAGGGAGTTCGTCGAGAAAAATCACCTTTCTGATGTCCTTAGATTTGATGATTAAATGTTGGAGCAGGAAGAAAGCTTCAAACCAATCCTTGGGTTGTTTCTCGTTCGGATCCAATCCTTGCTCAAGAAGATTTCGATAGAAAACTTCCAACTGCTTTTGATTGCTTATTTTAAAGATGCCGCTATACTGGAATGTGAATTTATAATCAAAAGTTTCCCTTATTAGAAAAGTTTTCCCGATACGTCGACGCCCATAAACGACCACAAATTCCGATTTATCAGAATTATAGGCCCTTTTAAGTTTATCTGTTTCTTCTTTACGCCCGATGACCATAGTCTAAATTATTTTTTGCAAAGATACAAAATAAAATCGAATTATGGCTAAAAGTGGAATTTAAAACATACTTTTAGCCATAATTCGATTATGATGAGAATGCTTTTTTTATTGAATTTTCTACATAAATACTATTGCGCAAAATTTTTCAGTCTGAAATATGCAATGAGTGTAAAATTTTAAGCAACAAAGAAGCGACCCCATATTTGGGATCGCTTTTTTTATTATTAAAGAATCGTCTTTATTGCGGACGGCCAGCATTCCAGTCAGGAGTCTGCTCTACGCCAAAGCCTGCGTTGATCTCATCCTCCGGAATCGGGAAAATGACATTACTAAGATCTACATCCTTATAGCGGAACATAATCTGGGGAGAACCGTAAGCGTATGCATTGCCCTTCACGCCCCAACGACGTATGTCGAAGAGACGGTGACCTTCCTGGAAGAGTTCACGAGCACTTTCATCGCGAAGGAATGAAAGAAGTTCATCTTTAGTGTTTGGAAGATCTTCTACTGAAGTGATGGAGAGGTTACGCTTAGCCACTACGAGAAGAGCATCTTTAGCAGCAGCAAGATCGGGAGTGGCAGCACGGAGATTTGCTTCAGCCTGAATGAGGAACATTTCAGGAGCATTGATCAAATAGTTGGTGGCGTATGCGGGATTACCCAATCCGAAGCAAGCGAATTTACCACCTCCGAATTCAGGAGTAGCAGGAGTGTTATTCTTTGCAAAAACCATGATAGCATTTCTTACATCGTTTTCATTCAGAATGGAAAGCAGCCAGGGACTTGGGCTGTAGTCGTATGTGGAGAAAAGCGTACCGCATGAATTGGCACTCCAATTGTCGGTAGTATTGATTGCAAGGGCAAACATTGATTCCGTATTGCTTTCGCCATAGTTGTATAGGGCCTTATATCCTTGCGGAGTATATGTCAGCGTGTGGATACCTGACTCATCGATAGCTTTTTCCGCATATTCCTTTGCATCATTGAAATTCTCAAGATAGAGGTTAACGCGAGCGGCAAGTCCGTATGTAGCGGCAAGATTCAAATAAAAGAGACTTCCACGGTCGCCGTAGGTCTCGAATAGACTTATAGATTTGGAAAGATCACTAAGGATGGCTTTATATGTATCTCCTACAGTGCTTCTTTCTACTTTCTGGCCGGCTTCAATAGGTTCGTCTACAACCACGATTCCGGGCTGAGAGCTGAAATCGTTGCCATCGACTTTCACCTGATGACCGAATACATTGACCATCACGAAATTTGCGTATGCACGCAGTGCGTATGCTTCGGCAGTATAGACACCAAGTTCTGCCAATTCTTCACCTTCCAGTGATGACTCAAGAGCTTTGGAAGCCTTGATCACACGCGATGAGTGGTCTACTACTTTATATCCATACTCCCATATATACGATGAGCTTACCCCTGTAGCCTGATATGTGAACTGATAGATATCATTCTGATGTCCGGTCTGTCCGTTCCAGTAGGTGATATCCGATGCGAGATCCCCGATGACCGTAGCGTAATTGCCTGCAAAAGGATAGTAGAATAATTGATAATATGTACCGTTCAGAGCATAGCCTACTTTGTTAAGACGATCAAGTGCTGTATCTGTATCTACGGCATTAGACATATCTGTCTTAAGGAAATCAGTACCGCAGGATGAAAGGGTACCTGCAATAAGTAAGGCTCCCAATGATTTCAATAATATATTTTTCATTGCTGTTTATTCTATAATGTTAAGGATATTATCAGAATACGATCTGCACGCCGCCAGAGAATGAGAACACCGCGGGATACTGCCAAGCGATGATACCAGAGGAATATGTCTCAGGATTATAGCCTATGAAATCGCTTGCAGTCCATGTGTGGACATTATCCATATTGATATAGAAACGCACCTTTTCCATAAGAGCCTTGCTTGTGATCTTTTGTGGCAATGTATAGCCAAAAGTTATATTGCTGAGTCGCAAGAAGCTGCCGTTCATCAGGAAGCGGGTAGAATGCTGTGATGAGCTGTAATTAGGGTCTCCGTATATGTATTGCGGATACTTGGCATTTTTATTTTCAGTAGTCCATGAATCAAGAGCTACGCATTCGAGAGGCGTTCTCATTTCCATACCCCAGCCGGTGAATCTATGACCTGAGTCATATACTTTTCCACCGGTGCGATAATTGAATGTCAGAGATATGTCAAAGCCATATCCGTCAGCATTGAGCCCGAAAGCTCCAATAAGTTTCGGATCAGCACTTCCTACATAGCGTTTTGCAGCGGCAAGCCAATTGTCAGTGGTCTCGTCTCCCTCCTCATTCAGGTAATAGAGAGCCATACCGGTTTCAGGATCTACACCGGCATATTCCTTCATGAGGAACTGCCTGTAGGGACGACCTTCTTCTATAATAGTGTATGAAGAGTTTGTAATGCTTCCATCGGCAAGTTTGATCACCTTGTTATTATTTAGGGTAAGATTGCCAAAGAGACTTATGCTCATGTCTTTGTTGGCATATACGACTCCGCGAAGACCGAGTTCGATACCGCGGTTGCGCATCTTACCAATATTCTGCCATCTTGAAGCCATACCGGTGGTAAGGGAAAGAGGTACCTCGAAGAGTGCATCTGAAGTGATCTCATTGTAGTAGTCGAATGTCACGTTTAGTCGATTCCAGAGATTGAGGTCAAATCCGACATCAAACTTATTTGAAGTTTCCCATGTGAGGTCAGGATTCTCTATATTTGCCGGCACCATACCCGGTGTCTGGTTGTAATTGTAGCCGGCGGAATAATAACCACGTGCCGCATAGAGAGAAGGAAGCGACTGATTACCGACTGTTCCGTAAGTGATACGTATATCAGCGTTCTTTACAACGTTTTGATTCTTCATAAAAGCTTCCTGACCAAGACGCCACTTCGCACCTACCGACCAGAAATTACCCCAACGCTTGTTGCGGCCAAATACTGAGCTACCGTCACGACGGAATGAAGCCGAGAGATAATAGCGGCTATCGTATGAATAATTCGCACTGCCGAAATAAGAAGCAAGACGTGAAGAAGCCTCATAATATTCACTGTTGTCGGAAGCACCGGCGGTTGCCATATTGCGCATGCCGTCTGCAGCAAATGGGAAATCATATTTTGAATAGTAATCGTATTGATACTCGTATCGCTGCATTTCCTGTGCGATCATCACATCGAAGACGTTCTTTTCATTGAATGTATAATTCCACCCTAAAAGATTTGTCCATGTAATGGTACTTGTCTTTGAATTATACTGTTGACCTAGACCGTTGTAATCCATACCTTGAGGATTGTAGACTGCACTCCAGTAGTTATACTCACGTTGATTCATGATATTAACGCCGAAATTAGTCTTCACATAAATACCGTATGGGAGATTCACCTGAATCCATGGATTTGCAGTAAGAGTCTGGTTGGTCACTCTGTCAAGGTCGCCAAGTTTGGGATCCATAAGGGCGAGTGGATTATAGCCTGTTGCTCCGGGATTGTATTCCGTACCGTCGGCTGTATATACAGGATCAAAGGGAGTCATAGAAGACATCGCAGCAGTGACTGGTGCTGACATGCTTCCTGAAGTGGACTGTGAGAACGAATTATTCCTATTGTAGGAGTATTGAGCATTAACACCTCCGGTAAACCACTGGTATTTTGTATCGAGGTTTATTCTACCGGAGTAGCGCTGATTATCAGAGCCGACTATAATACCTTCAGTGTCAAGATATCCTAAAGAGAAATAATAATGAGTGTCACCAGTTGCGCCAGCGACTGATGCGTTATATTCCTGATAATATCCGTTGCGGGTAATAACGTCCATCCAGTCGGTATTTGTCACTCCATCCCATTCAAAATAATAGTCTTTCAAATAGGGATATGCATCATCGTAAGTAGGAAAGTCTTCAGGGAAAGCGGCCATAATACCATTGGCAAAAAGATTCATACTTTGTTCAGCATTTGCAAACTTCATGTTGTTATTTGCTACTTTAGAGAAACCTTGCTTCACGTCGAGAGTCACATTTAGTTTCCCTGCCTTGCCTTTCTTAGTATTGACGATGATCACACCATTGGCAGCACGCGAACCGTAAATTGCAGTGGCAGAAGCATCTTTTAAGACAGTAATAGACTCTATATCATTAGGATTATAGGCGGCCATAGGGTCAAAATAATTGTTTGAGGTCGAGGACATTCCGTCATAATCAGAGTTCACCGGCATACCGTCAATCACATATAGAGGCTGGCTATTGCTTGAGAGAGAGCCCAGACCTCGGATATATATTGAACCATACTGACCTGGCATCGAAGTGGAGTTATTATACTGGATACCCGTCACATTACCTTCAAGCGACTTCACGAAGTTGGCATCGTTTTTCCGCTCCACAATATCTCCGTCCATAACGGATGCAGCTCCTGTGAAAGCGGCGCGAGTAGTAGTGCCATAGCCTACTACGACAAGTTCGTCGAGTTTGTTGGTGGAATTCCAGAGCTTGATCACGAGATTGTCAGCAATTGTCACATCTTCGGTCACCATACCTACGTATGAAACCACAAGAGTGTTTGCATTGGAAGGCACGTCTTTAAGGACGAAATTGCCGTCCAGATCAGTAGAGGTACCCTGATTGGTACCTTTCACCAAAACTGTTGCACCGATAATTGGCTGGTTGTCTTCACCGGAAATGACATGTCCGGAGACCGTACGCTGTCCGAGTGCAGACATCACCATGACCGTCATTATCGCCATTAGTGAGAGCAATCTTTTCATCTTAATTGATTTTTGTAAAACTTTATGGTTATGTGAATATATAGTATGTAAATTATTGCTTTTCAATAAATAATCTCAGTCGGAAGTAACTAACAGGCAACAAAAAAAATCGACTTGCGTCGATTTTTCAGAATAATTTATCAAGAAGAATGATTGCCTGTTGCTTTTTCTTATCTACTACCTTGCTATAGATTTGAGTGGTCCTTATGTCTGCGTGTCCTATCAGTTTGCTGATCGTATATATGTCAGCGCCGGCTGTCAGCATCATGGTGGCGAAAGTGTGGCGTGAGACATGGAATGTCACTTTTTTATTAATTCCGGCTGCTTTTGCAGTCTTCTGAAGATTTCTTAAGGTGACCCCATACTTAGGAAATACGAATACCCTTGAATCAGCAGGTCCGGACACCGGCAAAATAGAGGCTGCCATTTCTGAAACCGGAACTTCCACACAGCGGTGTGTCTTTTTCATAGTAATTAGTATCTTTCTTCCATTGGCTGTATGAATAATGTCAGCCCACGTCAGGCGAGTGACGTCAGAATATCGAAGACCGCAAAAGCAGCAGAAAAGGAATGCCGCCACGTCATCACCCGCAGATATATTATCTGAAGAAACAACAATCATAGATTTCACTTCTTCAGGAGTTAGATATTCGCGTATGCTTTCCGACTTCTTTATGCGTTCTTTGGCATTAAGCAGACGCATGGGATTGCTTACGATCAATTCTGATCTTACAGCCTCATTGAGCACTACCGACAAAGCATTGAGTAGTTCAAACTGAGTTGTCTGCATAAGAGGTTTAGGTGAGTTCAAAGCATGGGCGGAGCGCAGATAGTCGGCAAAACCGATACAAAACTCACGGTCAACATCAGCCAAACCAATTGAGTCTCTATATTTCTGAAGATGTTTGAGCAGTCTCTTCATCAGCATCATGCTTGAGTGGGATTGTAGGGCAGACTTTGACTTTATAATATGACCTATCCATTCCTGTATGGAGATTTTGCAATCGGAAGTTTTAATACCGGCTTTTCCATTTACATACTCCAATATTCTTTTTGCCTTAATGGCAATGGCAGCCTTCATGGTGGTAGCATTGATAGCCTTATCTTCTGCACTTTTTTCAGGAATCAAATAGAGTCTTAGGAATTCATACACTCTTTTGCCCTTTTTGTATGTATCCAAGTATAAGGATCGGTTGCCGTTGGCAAGCCATTTAGTGCGGATTCTGACAGGCTCCTTGATTTTTTCTTTTTGCTTGATTCTTTTCATAATTTTGAGTCTTTTTATGCTGATGCCTCGCATCAGCCACCAAACCGAAAACACCGATTCAGAAAAGATTTTTTATCGCAAAAACTTATCCGAGTCGGTGTTTTCGGTTTGGTGCGTCGCCCGAGGGGCGACAGAAAAAGCCTCTTTAATAGCCCCTATACAGGCGCCCCCTAAGAAGCCGCATATCAATGGCCCCTTTTGCAATCTTCTCTGCTATCTCATTTCCATGCACACACATATCCCTTTTTAGCACAAGCTTCCTTGTCTGATGCTCAGCTGGAGCTATCAGAAGCAATCTGCCCTCACAACAAAGATCAAAGTCACTCCCTGAAGGCTTGAATCTATCAGGCAATCCATTAGGTATCACCTTGATGAGTTTCACCCCTTCAGCAATGCCTTTATCCCTTATCTCCTTTTCATCCTTACTATAAAATGGAGACACCAATACGCCTTGGGTTCGAATTATTTCATTCCATTCCTTTCTTCTCTTCATCAGTTCTTCTTCTGAAAAAGTACTGCTCACTCTTACGCATGATATCAATGGATGTCTAAGCAAAAGGAAATTGCCATACACCGTAAAATATTCTCCATCTATCGATATGTTTTGACACCGGTCAAAATATTCTGGATGCTCCCTGCGCAATGCATAACGAAGAGGATTGTCTTCTACATAACGTTTGAAATTATCAAACTGACCTGACTTGTGCACTATCTTGTCATTATAACCGGGAAGAAAGAATGATTCAGGGCTTTCATTAACGCCAATTGGCATTTGCAGATCATATCCTTTTGTGCAATCAATCTCAAAGCGATTTATGATCACACCCAAATGGACATCGGTCTTCTCAGTCACATACAGCATAAGATGCACATGATCAGGCATAATCGCATATCTGACAACTTCAACCCACGGAAATTGCCGGTTGATGTTTCTGACACTGTTCATTGCAATCTTCCCTGCTTCAGACGGAATCCATCTTGCCTTATAATCTATCCTTGTCCTCTTAGCTACAATATCAGACAATACCCCTATATTAGGATTGGATCTAAGAGTGATGAGATAAGAGCAGCGTGATGTATAATCATGCCACTCGGCTCTTTGAAGATATCTTTCTGATTGATTCATATTAACGCAAAATTATGAAAAAATCATAGAAGACCAAAATATTGGAGAGCTTTTTTGCCTTTTGCTTTATTGCCGATGCCTCGCAACGGTCACCAAACCGAAAACACCGACGTTGAAATCCTTATCAAGGAAAGCCCGACGTAAGGAAAGCTCGGCATTTAGTATAGCTTCTTCAAAATATCTTATATAAAAAAACATATCCGAGTCGGTGTTTTCGGTTTGGTGCGTCGCCCGAGGGGCGACAGAAAAAAATGAAAGCCACTTCGCTTTTTTTCTTTTTGCTTGATTTAGGGGAGGGAATTAGAGAGTTTTAATGATTATGGCAGCGAATTGTGGGTATCAAGAAGAATAATAAGTAACAAATTGGTAACAATTTTTTAAAATATCCAAACTATATTTTAAGAAATATTGAGAAATATTGAGAAAAATCAGAGATTTTTAAAACTTTTTT
>CAMWQY010000011.1 GCA_947176355.1 uncultured Porphyromonadaceae bacterium | reverse complement strand
AGAAACGTATGGGTGAGCTTGTGAGCCGGACGGCAAGGCTATGTGCTGTGGCGGCCACTCACTACTAAAAAAAGATACGACCACTAACGATTTATATATCACAAATCACTGATTTGTAAATATTCGACCTCTAACTTACAAATTCTCAACCGCTAACTTACAATCTTTTCAGACAATGACTTTATTAAGCATACTATGCACTATGGGTCTCCCGGCCATCGACGAGAGTCTTGACAAGCTGCTTGTGGCGATGGAGACCTTCCCCAATGTCGCGGTACTGGGCGATGCCGTGGGTCTCGCCCGTATCATCGGCCTCTGCCTTGCACTATGTGTCGGGTCATACGAGTGCTGGATGATGATGCTCGGACGTAGGGGCATGGACGTAATGAAACTGCTCCGAATTATCGGTATTTCAATCTGCATTTCATCTTCCTCTTGGATTTGTTCCGCCTTGCAGACTCCCGGAAAGGGTCTGGAGGCCGCGACAAAGGCTATGGCAATGGCTAAGAACAAGGAGGTTACCGCTTTTGAATTGAAGGTGGCTCAGAAACAGGGGGAATATCTCGACCGCCTGAGAGCCGTTCAGGATTCCATCGCTACCGCACAGCAGGTAGCCGAAATCGGAGAGGATGCCCACTGGTGGGATAAACTCATCTATAATGTAGAGAATCTTGGCAACACGATCAACAACTACGCCCAACGCGCAGCTGTGGCCGCAGAGACAAAGGTCAGCGAGTGGATCAACGATGTCATACGCTTCGTAGGCGAGCTTGTGTTCCAGATGTCATATTACGGCATACTTGTGGCTCAGAGGATATTCCTCGCCATTATGATGATATTCTGCCCAATAATGTTCGCAATGTCGCTGGCTCCGCCATGGAACTCGGCTTGGAGCCAATGGATGTCCAAGTTCCTTTCCCTCTCGTTATGGGGATTCGTCACCTACATGTGCCTCTACTACATTGACTTCATTCTTCTATACAATCTACAGCAGGACATGACCGCCTATCAGCATCTTCTCTCCGGCTCTGTCAACTCCTGGTCCCAGATAGGCGCACTCGGTCTTCAGGGTATCGGCTCTAACTGCATGTACGCTATGGGTATGCTTGTGGGAGCGTATATAGTGCGCTTCGTGCCGGAGGTTTCGTCTTGGCTCATTCCCGGCGGTGTAAGCAGTGGCGCGGCAGCTCCGGCAGGTGCCTTCGCTATGGGTGTGGCTCAGACCGGCGCTTCAGTGGCTACCGCTCCTGTAAAGGCTATGCTATAATAATCAATCAACCAATCGATATGCTTATACAATCTTTAGCACAGAAAACGAGACTCGCCTTGATGACGGTGCTTGCCACAATTTGTGGCTGCGCCCTCATCTGCGGGTTCACCGTGTGGCGTTGCCTGTCGCTGGTCAGCGAGGAACGTCAGCAGATCTATGTCCTTGACGGCGACATTCCTTTCCTTGCCGACCGTGCGAGGCTTGAAGCCAACTTCCTTATGGAGGCCCGGGCACACATTCAGCTCTTCCACCAGTATTTCTTTAATCTTCCTCCCGACAATGACTATATAAAGTGGACTGTCGGAAAGGCTATGTATATGGCGGACGGAACGGCATTGAAGCAGAAGCAGGCTCTCGATGAGAACGGCTTTTACTCGGACATCATTTCTTCATCAGCCGTCTGCACCATCATGTGTGACTCGATCAACTTTGACGAGCATGAGCGAAAGTTCACTTATTACGGTACCCAGTTAATCAAACGACGGACACGCGACTTGAAACGCTCTATGGTGACTACCGGATATATCGAGAGTGTGCCGCGCACCCAGAATAATCCGCACGGTCTTATGATTACCGGCTGGCGAACTATTGAGAACAAAGACCTTGACTATTAGAATCTCAACTCATAATGATTTGAATTATGAAAAGTTTGAAGAAAACAATTTCTGACAGCCGTCTCAGGACATCAAATCAGATAAAGTCGTGGTTGCAGCCAAGACTCGGCTCAGTGGGAAGGAGATACAGACTTGCCGCACGTATCCGTATCGCCAACAGATGGGCGACACAGCATCCGAAACGGACTTTCGGATATGTCGTGGGCACTCTCCTGATGGTGCTTGTGGGTGACGTGATGGTGACAGGCATAAAAGCTGAGATGAAGGAGCCGGACGTGAATATGATAGCCAATGTGGAGCCTGTCTTTAACGGATTCCGTACCATTCAGGCTAACAAGGACACCCATCGTAGGACTGTCCTTGAAATGACATCGCAAGGTCAGACTCTCAAACATGAGCTGGATTCGCTCATTGCCATTCCTCGTAAGTCGCATGCCGATTCAATAGGTATCATAAGACGCTACGGACAGTTGGAGAATTTAGTGAAAACCCTAAAACAGAACGATAATGACTAAAATCAATTTCAAACAACCGAAGTACATTTTCCCGGTGGTCATATTCGTACCGCTTTGCGCTCTGGTGTACTTCGTGATGCAGACCTTCGGTGGTGGCGAGGACGAGACAAAGAAAGTCGCCACAGACCGGATCAACATGGAGCTTCCTCAGGCAAATGCGGAGGAAGCCGGAGACAAGCTATTCGAGATGTCCCGGCGTTTCGGTGACGAGGACGCTTTCACTGCCGTCAGCAAGCTCGGTGAGGAAGTGACAGACGATGAGATGCTGGAGCATGGCTACTCCGAGGAGGAGCTTAACCGTATCGATGCTGCCGAGGCTGAACGTATCCGCCAGCAGCAGGAACTTGAAGAGCTGGAACGCTCCCTTGCAGAGTCGCGCAGACACATCAATTCCTATTCATACGGAGGTGCCAACGACTTCTCAAATTCCAACGGCAACGACCCCCGAAACGAGTATGCCCGTGAGTTGGAGGAGATTCAGCGCAGGAGTTATGAGCGTCAGAAAGCCATTGAGACCGGTTTGGGTATCGGTCAGCCTGATCAGGAGGAAGTGGCCCGTAAACAACGTGCCGACTCAATAGCCAAGGCAAAGGAGATCGAGCGTGAGAAGAACCGCCCGATGCTTGTGCTGAAATCCCAGAATACCAACGCAGATAAGTTCAATACCGTAGGCAATGATGTCGCCTCTGACGATTCACCGCTTATCCGTGCCATGATTGACCAGACCACAAAGGCGCATGAGGGTACCCGTCTCCGCTTTAAGCTGCTCGATGATGTCACCATCAGGGATGTGAGACTACCCAAGGGCACTTACCTCTATGGAACAGTCGCAGGGTTCGGTCAGCAGCGTGTCCGTGCTACCATCACCAGTATTCTTGTCGGAAGCAGGTTCCTGAAGGTGAATCTTTCGGTGTTTGACAATGACGGTATGGAAGGCTTCTATGTTCCTGAGTCCGCTTTCCGTGATTTCATGAAGGACGCGGGGTCAAGTACTGTCCAGCAGAACATCAGCTTTGAGTCCGAAAGCGGCTACGGCTCGGGAATATCCGGTGAGGCAATAGCTCTGCAGGCCCTCCAGAACATGTATAACTCGGCAACTTCCGCATTGTCGGCAAATATCCGCAAGAACAAGGCGAAAATCAAATACAACACAATCGTTTACCTTATCAATTCCGACGAGGCGAGATAGTAAGATACCAAAGTAATAATCATAAATTTACAAATCATCAAATCACCTAAAATGAAATCGAAGATTATTTTAGCTGCCCTCTGTGCAATCGGTATTGTCGGCAGCGCGAGCGCAAAGGAGAAGATCTATGTCAACAGTGAGGTGACGACCCACATCGTCATGCCCGAGAACATCAAGATGGTTGACATATCGACAACCAAGCTCATCGGCAACCAGTGTGCTGACAACATCGTGCGCGTCAAGCCCTACATCGAGTCTGACCCGGAGGCACCTGCGACTGAATACCGCGAGGGTGAGCTTCTTGCGACCCTCACGCTTATCGGGGAGCGGCACATGGCTCAGTATGACATCATCTTTACGGCTATCCCGCGTCTGGCCGCCTCGATCCATCACGTTCCTTACCGAGACACCGAATCCTACGTCAACCCCGAGGTCTCCATGCCGGAGTCCGAGATGGCGCGTTATGCCTGGGCTGTATATGGAAGCAACCGCAAGTTCAATCAGATTGTCTCCAACGCCAACGGCATGAAGGCAGTCGTGAACAACATCTATTCCATCGGTGACTATTTCTTCATCGACTATTCTTTGAAAAATAATACGAAGATAGCTTACGATATCGCGGAACTGCGTGTGAAGCTGACCGACAAGAAGGAGGTCAAGGCTACCAACTCACAGACCATCGAGCTTACGCCTGCCTTCTCCCTCAATCTTGCCAAGAAGTTCAAGAAGAACTACCGGAATGTGCTTGTCATTCCGAAGCTGACATTCCCTGATGAGAAGGTGCTCCGACTTGAAATCTCGGAGAATCAGATAAGCGGCCGCGTCATCACCCTTACTATCGAGTATGAGGATATCCTCAATGCGGACGGTTTCAACGCCGACATCCTCAATAGAATACCTTATCACTATAACCTACATATTTACAGATAAGCTATGAAGAAGTTTCTTATCGCACTTGTAAGTGCCGTGGTGACTCTCGGCGCGTCAGCTCAGGGTAAACTGACTGTCAATGCAGGTTTCCTGTTCCCTTCAACCCTAAATGCCACCGTTGGTTATGAGCACTCACTGTCATACGGAAAAGCCGTTGAAGTCTTCGGAGAGATGGGCGACCACTGGAAGTCGGGTGAAGGTCAATTCTGGAAGGGCTACTATTGGGACGGAGGTGTTCTCTACAAGCATCGTCTCGTCCGCTACAAGAACGGAATGCTCCGCTTCCGTTTCGGGCCGGAGTTCGGTGCCGTCGAGCGCAAGTTCTTCCTTGGCATCGAGGGAGGGTTTGAATACAACTATGTATTTCAGAACGGCTGGGAGTTTTCGCTCATCCAAAAGAACAATGTCAATTTCATTCACGGAGATACATTCCGGAATGGTCTATTAATCGGCTTAAAAATTCCATTCTAATATGTCAAAACATAATTTTGAACATCTCACTGACGAAGATTTGGCATCACTTCATAACAGTCTGGAAACGGGTCTCAAAATTCTAAGTGAGCATTATCAGAAGTCAGCAACAAATGAGGATGTGGAAATGCAGCCTCTCCATGATGCAGTGACTTATTTTAGAGAACTCAAATTTGAAGCTTTCAATCAAATAGATGAACGCAAAGGCTCACCCAATTTAAGAGCCAAACAGATTGAGGCTTATAACGGATCTTTTTAGAAATACGCTATGGCTTTTGAGGAAACCAAGGAACAGCAGCAGATGTATAACTACTTCCGCAGTTGCATCTACTTCTTCCTGATTATCGAGATTGTGATGAACCTGCCGATTACGGCTGACAATAAGATCACTCAGTTCATCCTTGACCTTTTCGCCCGGTTCAAAGTCTTCAACTCCGTTGCCGGGTGCAAGATATGTGAGCTAATCTGCATCTGTGTGGTGGCCATCGGCACCAAGGCTAAGAAGGCTTTGAAGTTCAACCTGAAGACAATGGTGATTTACCCGGCCCTTGCCGGAGTCACCCTTGTCGGGCTATGCTTCATCTTCCACGGAATGGATTGGGGTATGAGTTGGATGGGATTTCCAGCAAACCGCATACTCTATGCCTTTTGTTCCGTTGTCGGTACAATGCTCTTCCACCAGGGACTTGACGGTATCGCCAAGTATTACAACCATAAGGTCGGTGAGGATAGATTCAACTTTGAGAACGAATCATTCGAGCAGTCAGAAAAGATTATGGAGACACCTTATTCTGTGAATATCCCTATGCTCTACTATTGGAAACGCCGTCTGCACAACGGCTATATCAATATCGGGAATCCGTTCCGCGGAACGATCGTCTTAGGTACACCGGGTTCAGGTAAGTCTTTCGGTATCATCGATCCTTTTATACGTCAGCACTCAGCAAAGGGGTTCGCGATGATGGTTTACGATTATAAGTTTCCGACACTTGCCAAGACCCTTTTTTATCAGTTCTGCAAGAATCGCAAGAGCGGAAAACTTCCTAAAGACTGCGGTTTCAGAATTGTAAATTTTACTGACGTGGAGTATTCCAACCGAATCAATCCTATTCAGCGAAAATACATTCCTGACCTTGCCGCCGCTTCGGAGACAGCTGCGACCCTGTTAGCTTCTTTGAATAAGGGAGGTGGTGAAAAGAAAGGAGGCTCGGAGGCCTTCTTTACCAATTCGGCAGAGAACTTTTTGGCGGCTATCATTTACTTCTTTGTTAATTTTCATCCTGTGGGATTCAAGAATGGCAAGAAGCTGAAACGCTATATCTCACATAAAGGGAAGAAACTTGAACTGATTATCCGTCAATGGGACCAGTTCAATGCCCTTGATGATAAAGGTAACGTGGTGCTTGACTTCGTTGACAGCACAGGCAGGGACGTATCGACAGATGAAGACCACTTGTTTGTTGACCTGAATCAATTTTCCTATCTTGACCGCTCAGGCAATATGATTGTCATAGACCGAAGCTGGTATGAAGATGAAGCCGGGAATGAGGTTGAGCCTGATACCATAACAGGTGAATATTCGGATATGCCGCATGTGCTGTCATTCTTAGGGCGCAAGTATTCGGAAGTATTTGACATTCTGATGATGGACGATAAGATTTCCTCTCTGATGGCTCCCTTCAAGAGTGCCTACGAAAATAAAGCCAACGACCAGTTGGAAGGTATGGTTGGAACCCTCCGTGTCAATGCCGCCCGACTGGTATCTCCGGAAGCATATTGGGTGTTCACTGGCGACGATTTTGATTTGAAAATTTCAGACCCGAAGGCTCCAAGTTATCTCGTGATAGCCAACGACCCGGAGAAGGAGCAGGTTATCGGTTCGCTCAATGCTCTCGTGCTCAACCGACTTATTACCCGTGTCAACTCCAAAGGTAATATCCCGGTGAGCCTGATTGTCGATGAGTTGCCTACATTATACTTTCACAAGATAGACCGTTTGATTGGTACGGCTCGTTCAAACAAAGTTGCCGTCACTCTTGGATTTCAGGAATTGCCTCAGTTGGAGGCTGACTATGGTAAAATCGGAATGCAAAAAATCATTACTACTTGCGGTAATATCTTTATGGGAGCAGCACGTAATAAGGAGACGTTAGAGTGGGCACAGAATGATGTTTTCGGTAAGGCTAAGCAGACGTCCACTTCCATCACAATCAACGACAGCAAAATTTCAACCTCGATTTCAGAGAAACTTGACTATCTGGTTCCTGCGGCGAAGATTGCTGACATGGCTACAGGTTGGCTTGCAGGTCAGGCGGCACGAGATTTCACTGCCACTGACAAGAAAATGCTGTCGAGCTTCGACATCGAACAGTCAGAGGAGTTCAAAACCACAAAGTACTTCTGTAAGACGAACTTTGACATGAAGAAAATCAAGGACGAGGAAAGTCACTATGTTGATCTTCCCAAAATCTATGAATTTAAGAACGACCGCGAAAAGGAAATCATGCTCAACCGTAACTTCAAACGTGTCAATCAGGAGGTGGAGTCAATGGTGAAGGAACTTCTCGGCATGGTATAACACAAACTATTTATGGAGAATATTCTCACAACAAAATCATTTTCAGTGCCGCTTTCACTCCGTATGAGTGGAAGCGCACTGAAGATTATCGCCATTCTGTCGATGGTGGCAGACCATTGTGCCTATTTTCTGCTTGACGATGGCACTCCTATATATAATATGTTACGCTGTTTTGGACGTATCGCCTTCCCGGTATTTGCTTTTCTGATAGCGGAAGGATTTGCCAACACCCGTAGCCGGACACGATATTTCCTTACTCTACTTGGGTTCGCTATCGTCAGTGAAATCCCCTGGTTCTTGCTTAACGGCATTGATGGTACACATAATGTCATGTTCACTCTCTCCCTCGGAGTTGTGGCACTCGCCATATTCGACCGTATGTGTGAACATGGGCCGCTGTCGTTCATAGGTGTGGCCGCTATTGCTGTTCTGGCATGGTGGCTCGGAACTGATTATGACTGGCGCGGTGTTCTGATGATAGCGGTGTTCTACATTCTCCGGCATCAGACTATACGTCCGTGGCTGGAGCGTTCATCGACACATTTTCCCTCGCAGGCTATTCTTCAGATTATATTCACGTTCCCTTTGATGGCTCACTACGGCGTAGCTGGGGCATTGCTCGCCTCCGGAATAATCTTCCTCTATGACGGTACCCGTGGCTTCATACTAAGCAAACCGGCCAAATACAGCTTCTACGCCATTTACCCGGCACATCTGATGTTGCTATCGCTATTCAGTTGATTTGTTGAGAATAATCTCTACTATTAATAAAGACACTATCGGTAACTTCTGCAAAATTACCGATAGTGTCAAGATTGATACATCGTCTAAAATTAGCGATGACCGGGAGTACTTATTCGAGTGGAAACCTTGAATATTGAGTTATCTTTGGTATAGTAACCCTTGCAATAGATCGGTAGTCCATAATTATTCTCCGAGAATGATATTTTAAATATTTCCTTTATTTTATCAAACGAATCAAAATATTGAGTGACTGTTGAATCATCAGAAATAACACAAATTGTAAAAGTTGCCTTCTGAAGGATTTCCTTATCTTTAGCAGTGAAATTAGTGCTTGCTGAAATAAGATTATATTTAACGCCCGCTTCTATTGCCTTTTTTACTTCTTCAAACGTATATTCGCTTTCTATTGTCAAGACCGCAACTTTCCCATAAGTTAGGGACCTTATATAAACAGGATTATCAGCGCATGTATCATATGATTTGTTTTTAAAGAATCCTTTAGGTGGCAAATCCATTGTTACCGTGAAATTCCTTGATATAAGTTGTGCAAACAATCTGCTTTTAATATTTGTCTTTTTAGAGTTACTTTGCACTTTAGCTGAGAAAATTTTTGCAAAACCTGCATTTGAAGCCAATGCCTTCTCTATATCAGAATAAGAGAAAAATTCTGTACACTGAAAATCGAGACCCTCTCTACCACCACCTTGCAAGAAACTCTTGTATTCAGATGATCTGATTACCTCTTTTAAAAATCTCTTATATCCCAATGCTCCAGTTTCCTTTGTGATTTCTCCGATATAAGGATCGGGGAAATTCGTGTATATGTCTATTGGATTTCTCGGGTATAGGAATTCTTTTGAATAATCTTTTGCAAAAGTGGATTCAGGGAATGCCGCTCCTACGTAAACTATGTTTGGATCCACAATTAGCATCTGGTCTGTTGTCGTACTGGAACCGGTACGATGTTCGCCTCCACCTCCAGATCCAGGTCTGGTTGTCGGACGTATTCTCCGATTGCTATTGAATGTTGAGTCATTTGCTTCCGACGTTTCAAGAGGATATACCAGTACTCGATTATCTTCTAAGCACGAATCAGTTGAAAATGAATAATCCCATTTGAAAGGTTCATTCTCAAAACGACCCTCATCCTCTGTGTTATCACTTGAACGAGTCAGCATGCTATCTTCAGAAATTGGCATTACTGGCTCAATTCCTTCATTACAGGATGGCAACATAAGTATTGCCAATACTGCTAAAAGTATGAATACTTTCGCTTTCATTATTATTTATTTATGAATATAAGAATTATCTATAAGAAAACATCCCGTACAATATATTGGATAGCCATAGTTTCCTTCAATACACGGATGTTTGAAATAATCATACAAGGCATCAAATTCAGTATGAAGTTCAGTGTTTTGGTCAATGGCTGAATTGGTAAGGAGAACGATATGTGTATTTTTCAGGTTCTGTTTTTCAGTTCCAATCATAGATGGTCGAGATATAGTGGCCCTGACTTCAGGATATGCCAAATCGCTGCCAATAACAAAATATGCCGTGGATCCATAAGTAATGCTCCTGACATACACCAATCCCTTTTCAGATGGTATCTCATTTGTAAAAATGCCTTTTTCGGGTATATCCATCGTGACTGTAAATCCTTTGAATATAATTTCTCCGATAGTCCAACTCTTGATTTTATCTATATCTATCTTTTGCTTTACTATATTTTCAACGGTCTTAGCAAAAGATGGATTATCCGGGAATATTTTGATAAGACTATCAAGATCATTCATTTTGGCACATCTATATAAATTCAGTTGGGGTTCAGAGTTCGATTTATATTCCTCCGATCTGAGCATACTCTTCAGAAACCGGCTATAATTTACTCCGGAAGGGTGCTCTATAGTCGAAATAAAGGGGGCACTGAAGTTGGTATATACGACAATCGGATTTTTCTTACCGGAAATCTCCTTATCAAACGTGGTTGCAAAGGCTTCTTTTGGGAAAACTGCTGCCGGATATATGCTTGGAGGATTGCCGTTGCAATTCCAGTTCTGAACGCCGAGGTATTTAGAACCGATGAAAAGTTCGTTTACCGATAGCTGATTGCAAACAATCGTATCCCATGCTAAGGCGCATGTTTTATCCGGAGTAGAGTTTTCTTCCGGATTATTTCCAGGTGCTGGCTCATCTTTGGCACATCCAACAACCCCAAAACAAATAATAAAAATTGCGATTGTTGATAGGATCTTTATTATTTTCATACATCAAAATTTATAAGCACCTCGATTATTTCGATACCACGACATTCAGAACTTAGCATCTCAATCTCACTAAATAAAATCTCATCCTTGTCGGTGCAACCTTAAATAACAGAGGAGACTATGCTGACAATAGAAATTAGTATAAGATGAATTGTCAATTTCATCATCTATTGTTTTAATTAATTTTATCACCCACACCCAAAACTATGAATTCGTAGTTTTGGGTGTGGGTGTAGATTATTTTACTAAAATATTATCTATCGTCTTTGATACCTTGTTGTTGGAATTTCTGGTGGATGAGAAATTAGTCATCTTCATGTTGACACGAGGCGAGTATACGCTTGCCAGTGAATAAAGTTTCCAAGCACCTTTGCCGTTGTGGATTCGCGCTTTCTCGAACTTACCATTCCCGGATATTTCCAAATCTCCATCGTAACAGCATTTTTTGTCGGATTTTTTGATTCCGAGAATTCTTTTATATGTTTCGAGTTCAAATGCCATATTCTGACCAATTCTTCCAAGACGGAAATAGCTGGTATAGTGACCATTCTTGACTTTTACTTCGGCTTTATATTTGATAAAGCCACCATTGTAAACCGGCCCTGGAGCTGCTTGCGGAGCAACGAGTTTGTCACCAATCATTACGTTCCCATCCTTATTCCCGAGCAGTTCCGCCTTATCGTCTGCAAATGGCAAGGAGGGGGTGACATCAGATAAGTCTGTTTCGCTGAATTTGAGAATCCCGTCGTATTTAGCCACACAATCACGAATGATTTTAACACCTGTGATAGAGTCCGTAGCCTCAGCAAGGTCGAAAGCATGGTCTAACTCTTCATCGGCTTTGTCCAGAAGCATATAGGCTCCATCAAAACCGATTTCGTTAAAGAATGCACGCTTTGAGGAATCATCCATCTCTTTGACCTTCGCAAGAGTTCTGTCAAAAGCAGCTTGGTCCTTGAATTTAAGGATTTGCTTTGCTGAGTATTCTCCAGTTGAGCGAGTAACAGGAGAATCACTCAAGGTGATTACCTCAAAATCTGAGTTTTCGCTGACCGCATTAAATTGCGGTTCATCGTTATTGCTACAAGAAGCAATAGCGAAAGCCATCATTATGATGGTTAGATAACTTTAAAACTTTTTCATTGGTTTATATATGTTTGGTTACTGAGAACTTTCCGCTGCAACCCAAACGGAGTGTTCTTATGGTTTACGGGTAATATCTACGGTTGTTGAATTGGAGTCCTTGCCCTCAGTTCCGTCTATTTGAAGGAATGATTTTGTTTCTTTGAAGCCCTCCGGCGTTTTGTCAAGAATTATCTTGACAACTCCCGGTTCTGTGACTTTTGCCGAAAAATGGCAATCTGTATCGACATATTCTCCGTTGCCATTCTTGCCACCAATCAGGTTAAGCGATTTGTAATTGGTGCATTTTAGGGTTACTTCTCCACCTTCTCCATCAGAGGTAATCTGAATTTGGTGGTAGAAACTTGGGTCGAAAGCCGCCTTGACATTCTCTGACGGAGTAGCCGTAACTTCCCACAGCATCTTTGCCGGTTCGTCCTCACTGCATGAGGCGAACACTAAGCTGGCTATCAATGCCAACATGATAAATTTTAATTTAATCATTTTGTATTTGTCTTGAATGTCTTGTTACTGAGCAAGATTGTAAGTATAAGTGTATTTAACTTGAGAACCCGGAATAGGCATCTCCCGGTTAGCGCATAACTGCTTTCCGTCAAGTGCATAGGCTGCTCCGTCTTGTATATAGAATGATACAGGTATCTGATAGCCTCTTGCAGTCTTAACTATGTTGCCCAATGTATATCCTTTAGTACCCCCTGCTTCAGTTGAGAAGCCCTCCTTAGAAGCGGCCTTGATGCTGACAGAATAAGGTAACGCATCGTTAGGCAATGTAATTGTAAAAGAGTATTTATTCATTCTCATTAGTATAAATGAGTAGTTGGGAATCCAGTCAAATTCAGACATCTTAATGAAATATTTCTTATACTTCCCTTTCTGAATTAATTTTGGAGTTGGCGCATCAAATGGACCCTCCGATCCAGTCGGTACACCAATACCACGAGTAAGAGGTACAGATTCAGTGTTTTCATTTTCATGGAATACAATCACTGCCTGCCCCTCATAATAAAGAGTATCTGAGGGTTAATCTTGTAGAGTTAAATTCTCACTCTCTTTGACTGAATTCTCAAGCGATGTGGAGGTAAAAACATCATCATCGCTACATGCTGATAACAGGATGGCTATTGTCAGCATAAATACAAACTTAATTTTCATCTTATTAACTTTTTATTTGAGTTGTATCTATGTTAATTTAAAGATTTCCGAGTTATAGTAACCATTGTTGTGTGGGTCTCTTTTCCGTTGGTTCCATCTATTTGAAGATGACATGTTTTTTCCGCAAAGTCCACATCTTTCATATAATCAAATGATATTCTTACTGTTCCTGACGCTATAACTTTTGCAGAAAACCTACATTCTGAATCAATGTATTCCCCGTCTTCATTCTTTTGACCATATATCGACAGTTCGGAATAATTGGAGCATTTCAAAATAACTTCAGCTGCATAGCCTCCGACAGTTATCCATACTGGAGAATTATAATCATAATGAATAGATGTCTCCACATTTCCTGCCGGTTTGCCGGATACTTCCCACAACATTCTTGCAGGTTCGTCCTCGCTGCATGAGGCGAATGCGAGTATCGCTATCAGAGCGACAATCAGGAATTTAATTTGGTTCATTATTATATTTTTATAAGAGTTTGCCGTTTTTATCCATACGTAGTGTTATGGTTACGCTGTTACCAGAGCGTTTGAATGTCTGGTTATTGCATGATACCTCTTCAAGTGTGGCTTTGCCACCTGATACTGCCGGAGGACGGTTGGCGATATATTTTATGTGGCATTTCAGCTCAATTTTGTGTTTGTTGAACTTCATGGTCATCTTAGAGATACCATTGGCCTCGCTTCTGTCTTTCGACCATTTCATATCGTCCTGATCAGGAAGTTCAGCAGTGAAAGACAGAACCTTTCCTCCATTTGCATTTTTTACATCATATTTTATCTTTGAGTGTGAAGCATCTCCCTCGATAGAAATGCCATCAACAAATTTATTGTTATCAAGAAGACTTTTCCCACTGTGGTCGAGACATTGCACTATTATCTGACAGGCATCCGTGGAGGTTGATATTGGTTCATATCCCTCTTTATCACATGATGTCAATACAAGTATAGACATTATGAATACCGTTATTATTCCGATTGTTTTCGATTTTCCCCTTGTATTGTTCTATTTGATTGTTTCGTTTATTGTTTCCCTAATGAAGTCTGTTAAATCAATCGAGCAGACTGATTTCGATTGAGCCGCCACAACACCGGCTCCGGAAGACACATTGCTGTATCCCCATATCGGGTCTCCAAAACCGTAGTCTCCAAGTTCGGTCAGAGTGCCGCTATCACGCTGCCAAATATAGTTGGCCCAGTTGTAGTAGGAGGGCGACACGGAGCTGACAATCAAATTGACATTGCAGTCAGGTATCTCACCTTTTGGATAGCGGAACCAGCAGTTGTCAAATTGAAGATGCAATGTATAACTTTTTCCTTCAAACTGTCGGTCTGAGAAGAATGAGAAGCCTTCAGCATCGCCACCCATGATAGACTCAAAAATAGCGATATGCTCCCTGAAAATTGGTTCCATATCATATAGCAACGAGCCTATCGCAAACCCATAATTTCCGCTTGCATCAAAGTCGTCCAACTCTTCATCGGCTTGAAAATCACTGTTGAATGAAAATTTATAATAATTTTCTCCATCCGCATCTTCAATCCGGAGGTCAACCTTTAGCTTGAACTCGACGAGAACCACATCATTGTCAGATTTCCAACAACTTACATCATAAGTCTCCCAAGTAGCAGTCGGCGACGGGATAGAAGCCGGGATAAGAACGTCGGCCTCACCTCTGCCAACCGCAGGACTTTCGGCAACAATCCTTATATTGTCGCCCTCCTTCGGGATATAGGAGTCAAGCTGCAACTCGCCGTTGGCATAAATCCTGACTTCGGCATCCCTGACTTCGGATTTCTCGGAACTGTCGGTGTAAAGCCTTGACTTTGAAATTTTAGCCTCAACAGGTTCTCCAGCGGTTATCAGGGAGTTGACGCACAATGCCGGAGTATGGGGCATATCCGGTGTGAACGCCTCCTCGCATCCTGTGAGGAGCGATAATGCAAGAAGTTGATATATTTTTTTCAGAATAACCATGTGTATGAAATCGAGGGTATGACAGGAAGAAGTTTGACACGTTTGAATACCGGTTCACTGGTGATATAGTATTCGCCGGGTTTTGACACGGCAATATCTTGGGTTCCACGCTTCACTGCAACAGTGTTCATGTGGCAGTATGCGTTATAGAGACCGAATGTCCAGTACCCACGTTTATTTTTGACAGTACAGCTTAAATCCAGACGATGGTAGAAAGGCAACTTATAACTGTTGATGCCGGTACGCAATGGTGACTCTCCGGCTCCAAACCAATCGGTGGTTTCAAAGTCAGGATCATCCCACACTTGATTCAACAGAGTGAATCTGTTGCCTGAATGTCCCACCCACGAAGCGTTGACCTGCACCTTATCGCTGATTTTCCAATTCACCATTATATTTATCGTATGGCGGTTATCGAATTTGGCAGGAAATGTGCGCCCTCCGTTTTTATCGGCAAACGTGCGGTCTGCCCACGCTAACGAATAGGATATGTGTCCTGTCACCTTTCCAAATACTTTTTCAATTTTGAAATCGACACCCTTTGCTGTACCTTTGCCACTGCAAAGTTGAGCGTTCCAAAGATCAAGAGGGGGACGCAGGTAATACTCATCCTTATATTCTACAAGATTATCCATCCATTTGTAGTAACCTTCTACTGACACTGCATAAGTCTTGTCAGGAGATTCCCAATACCCACCCACAGATATTTTATCAGCTGTCTCCGGCTTTAACTTTTCGCTGATTGGTATCCATTGGTCAGTAGGGAGTGCAAGATAACTCTGGCTGAGTTGGTGTACGTATTGAGTAGTTCGGGCGTATGCAAATTTCACCGCCCAGTCTTCATCAAGACGATAACTGAGTGACAATCTCGGAGACCATCCGAGATTTGTCTTTCCCCCGATATTGAACAGCGAGCCATGGAAACCGGCGTTCATTCTGAACTTATCACTTATTTTCCAATCATCCTCAATATATGCGTTGACTTCATTCGCTCCATAGGCCCATGTTGAATCACGGGTTGACAAATGTGTCGTCCCAACCTCGTATAGGCGTGATGTTCGCGCCGGAAGAAACGAATGCCGCGTATAACCTGCACCAAAGCGAACTCGGTTATTTCCATTTGGACTCCAATCGAAATCGCCACGAAATATCCAGTCATTGATGTTATTGTCTGTCTTGAGGACAGTATGCGATTCGTCCATGTGGTCGGAAGATTTATCTCTACTGATATAATCATGCTTCATGCCGGAGAAGAAGCGTGTGTATGCGGCAGTGAACTCGGATGAAAGATTATCATTGAAACGGTAATTGAGTCCGGCCTGTGCGAGAATGTTTCCCCAGTGCATGTCAAACCGGTCATCAGAAAACGACCCGAAATAATTAGGCTTGTCATAGCCCTTGTCTTCCGTACCGGTTTTCAGTTTGTCATCTCCGAAATAGAAGCTGACAAAGGCGGTCGCCTTAGGAGAGAACCGATGTTGCACACGGACGTTGAAATCCATAAAATAATAGTTGAAGCGTAGTTTCTCATCTTCATTCTGCGAATTGGCAATCGCAACAAACGGAATTGTGAGCACATCAAACCAAGAACGGCGCAATCCGACAAGATAGGTTGTCTTCTTGCCTATCGGTCCGGAGATATTGAAAGCTCCCGATGTCAGGCCGAGACGTGCGGACCCGTGATGCCCCTCGCGGTTGCCGTTTTGCAGACGCACATCCATAAAAGAAGACAGACGGCCGTCATATTTCGCAGGAATGGAAGACTTGAAAAAGTCAATATATCTTATTATATCTGTATTGAACGCTGAGAATAGGCCGGCAAAATGATTCACTTGATAAAGCGGAACATTATCAAGCATATAGAGGTTTTCATCAGCGTTACCGCCATGAACATACATCCCCGCCATACCCTCCGTGCCCTCAGTCACGCCCGGCTGGGTTTGCAATGCTTTTATCACATCTGCCTCACCGAAAAGCACAGGTGTATTGCGCACTTCCTCGGCGGTGACTTTCTTAGCTCCGATTTCGGCAGTCTCGACCTGAGGGGCTTCAAGACGCGATACGACAACCACTTCATCAAGCATCGTGGATTTAATCGAGGATTCATATACCTTTGTCACAGGAACAGATACAACCGGAGGTTTGATCTTTTCAGTCTTTACCACTTTCTTCCTTCGCTTCAAGACTATATTATTCCCCTTGATTTTATACTCAATGGGAGTGCCTGAGAACATTTCAGACAGCACATAATTCAGTGGTTTGTTCTTGGCTTTGACAGTGACACGTACATCTTTAAGCAGTTCCGATGAATACACAAAGTTTTTGCCAGTCTGTTCAACAATGGAGCGGAATACAGTTGCGGCAGGTTGATTGACCGCGCGGATTGTTACATTCTGCGCGACCACAACAGACACACAACAGGAAACTCCAATCAGCAATGACATCAAACGCTTCATTCCTTTACTGACATTTGGGTTTCAAGAATGTCGTTGATTGTGGCTACAAGGTCAACGGCGTTACCTTCGTAGTGCAGTGAAAGACGATACTCCCCGGCATTCTCCGGAACATTGATAACCTCAACGCCATACACCTCTTTAATTTTGGAAATGACGGTAGGGAGCGGCGTGTTTTCAAAATCAATGATTTTGACAGTCTCCAGCGATGCAGCAGGTCTGACTGATTCATTGACAATCTTATCAGTCGTGTCTTTCAATTCGTACTGATGATATATGATAGCCGCTGTCGCCGACAGGACTACAACCGAGGCAACGGCTGCCGCTATTTTGAGACCATTCCATTTTAAGGCTGGTTTTATATTCAACCGTTTCCAACCCTTGTCAACGGAGAACTTCCCTTTGCGGTAACGCTTTGCTATGTATGTTATTTCTTCATTCATAATGGTTGTTCAAAAAGTGTCCCGGGATTTGTCCCCGTTCACTTATATGACGCAACCACTATCCTCAGGTCCTATGCGAAGTAAAATTTTTTTATAAAAAAAGGTAGAAAGAATGGCTTGTGTCCGGTTGACAACGACTCTCTGAGCCGGGCAAACGCTTTTGTCATCTGGTTCTTAACAGTCTTTATAGAGATATTCATTTCCTCGGCAATTTCCGCATTGGTCAGTCCATCACGCTTGCTCATCAAGAATATTTCGCGGCATTTCTCCGGAAGTTCATCAATCGCTTTCCATATCCTTGCGTCTCTGAAAGAGGTGTCTATCACCTCTTCGCATATTTCAGAAATTGAATCTATGTCCTCCAGTTCTTTTCTCCCTCTGAGGAAACTGATACATTCGTTCCTCACACATCTGTATATATACAATGGTTCGGTAAAATTTGAGGTTGTTCATTACCGGCTAAGCCGCTAACTGAGTCAACCGATGATTTATCTTCTGAATTATTTTGA
>CAMWQY010000010.1 GCA_947176355.1 uncultured Porphyromonadaceae bacterium | reverse complement strand
ACAATATAGGTAGAAATATGGACGAACTTGCACAACTTGCCCAGCGCCTCAAAGGACTTCGCGATTCACTTGACCTTTCCATAGAAGAAATGGCAGCGGATTGCGGTGTCACTCAGGAGACTCTTTTAAAATACGAGAGCGGAGAACATGATATTCCTGTCAGCTTCCTCCAGAGGCTTGCAAGCCGAAACGGTGTAGAACTAACTGCACTTCTGTTTGGAGAAGAGCCAAAAATGAACTCATATTACGTCAACCGTAAGGGAAAGGGAGTAAAGGTAGAGCGCAGAGCCGCTTACTCATACGAAGACCTTGCATCAGGATTCCGCCAGAGAAATATGATCCCTTTCATGGTGACCATTTCTCCTGATCATACAGCAGGGACTGTACACACCCCCAACACTCATGAGGGGCAGGAATTCAATTATGTAGTGGAAGGAGAACTCGAAATCACGATAGGGAAAAAATCCACAATTCTTCGTGCAGGTGATAGCGTAATGTTTGATGCCAGAATGCCACACGCACTCCGCGCCATAGGAGACAAAGACGCAAAAATGATAGCAATAATTAATTGAGAATTTAGAATTTAGAATTGAGATTTTTTATCCTCAATCTTGAGAATGTATGTCAGGTATCCATAGACACAATAAATTCTTTATTTTAAATTCAATATTATTTCAGGTAAAAAGATATGTTAGAGAAATTTTTGGATAAGACTGAATTTGAGTCTTACGATGACTTTATGGCCAATTTCAAAGTAAATGTGCCTGAAAATTTCAACTTCGGATATGACGTTGTCGATGCATGGGCAGAAGCGGAACCGGAAAAAGAAGCTCTTCTCTGGACCAACGACAAAGGGGAAGTGCGCCACTTCACATTCGCCGATATAAAACGAGAATCAGACAAAACAGCTTCATTTTTCCAATCTATCGGCATAGGTCGTGGCGATAGAGTGATGCTCATTCTGAAGCGACACTATCAGTTCTGGTTCTCAATTGTAGCCCTTCACAAATTGGGAGCTACTGTAATTCCCGCCACTCACCTACTTACTCCTAAGGATATAAAATATAGATGTGAGATGGCTGACATTAAAGCAATCGTATGTGCCGGCGATCAGGTGATTGTTGATCATATTGAGAAAGCCCTCCCACAATGTCCATCAGTAAAAGCTGTAGTATCTACAGGTCCGGTAGTACCGGAAGGATGGTATGATTTCAATTCCTCAATAGAAAAAGCGGCTCCATTCCAACGTCCGGAACTCGCAAATACCAACGACGATGTAAGCTTGCTATACTTCACATCCGGCACCACCGGTGAGCCCAAGATGGTGGCTCACGACTTTACTTATCCACTCGGACATATTATTACGGCAAGTTATTGGCATAATCTTAAAGAAGACAGTCTCCACCTCACACTTGCAGACACTGGTTGGGGCAAAGCGGTATGGGGCAAATTATACGGTCAATGGATAGCAGGAGCAGACGTATTTGTCTATGACTTTGACAAATTCGAACCTGTGGATGTCCTTCACATGATCCAAGACTACAATATCACTTCTCTCTGCGCACCCCCAACTATCTTCCGCTTTCTCATCCGCGAAGACTTGTCGAAATTCAATCTTTCTACATTGAAATATTGCACTATCGCCGGCGAAGCCCTGAACCCGAGTGTATTCGACGAGTGGAAACGTCTGACAGGGATACGCTTGATGGAAGGATTCGGACAGACTGAGACAACTTTGACGGTTGCCACTTACCCATGGTGTGAACCCAAACCCGGATCAATGGGACTTAAAGGTCCGGAATATGATATCGACCTGGTCGATGATAATGACGAACCGGTGGAAGATGGAGTGCATGGAGAAATCGTAGTACGCCTACATCCCGGAAAGAAACCTCTTGGTCTTTTCAAGGAATATCTCAACGATGAGGAGCTGACAAATGAGGCGATGCACGATGGGCTTTATCACACAGGCGACGTAGCTTGGCGCGATGAAGACGGCTACTATTGGTTTGTCGGACGCAAAGATGACGTAATCAAGTCTTCCGGCTACCGAATCGGGCCATTTGAAGTGGAGAGTGCGTTGATGACACATCCGGCAGTAGTGGAATGTGCTATAACAGGAGTTCCTGACGAAGTCAGAGGTCAAGTGGTGAAAGCCACAGTAGTGCTTGCCAATGATTACAAGGGAAAGGAGGGTGATGAGTTGATCAAAGATATCCAAAATCATGTGAAACGAGTTACTGCGCCTTATAAATATCCCCGTATAGTAGAATTTGTAGACGAACTGCCAAAGACCATTTCCGGAAAAATACGCCGCGCAGCGATCCGTAAGGACTAAAAAATTTGGAGAATTCAAAGTTTTTCATTAACTTTGCACCAAGTTTTTTCAATAAAAAATCAACACCGGAACATGCTTATCTTACATAAGAAAAAACGATGTGTCAAACATCTATCATTCCGTAGATTACAAAATGGTCTGAGGGCCATTCACAAATCGTGCGGACTTGAAGTGAAGACTTGTCGTGCAGTTTCGGATATTCAAACATAGTACATACCGCGTTCCGACTTATCGGAATGCGGTTTTGCGTTTATGTCAATTACTGAACTAAATTATAAAAAACATAAAGATAGCAATGAAAATTGGTATTGTAATGGGTTCTGCTTCCGACTGGCCCGTAATGAAAGGAAGTGCTGAAATTCTCGATGAATTCGGTGTAGAGTACGACAAGAAAGTGCTAAGCGCACACCGTACGCCCCACGAACTTGAAGCATGGGTAAGCGGTGCACGCGAAGCCGGCTATGCTGCCATCATAGCAGCAGCAGGCGGGGCTGCCCACCTTGCAGGCGTATGCGCTGCCTTCACAACACTCCCGGTAATCGGTGTGCCCATCAAGGCGCGTACACTCGACGGTCTTGACTCACTGCTCTCAATGGTGCAGATGCCTTCCGGCATACCTGTTGCTACAGTAAGCATTGACGGAGCAAAGAATGCAGCCCTTCTCGCAGTAGAAATCATGGCAGTGACCGACAAAAATCTCGAGGCCAAAATGGCTGACTTCCGTAAAAAACAAGCAGAAAAAGTCCTTTCCAGTGAATTAGTTTAAAAAGTTTAGACGGTTGAGTAAGTTTAAACTATCTAAACCACTTAAACCATTTAAACCACTTAAACCACATAAACTATTTAAACCTTTTAAAACATATATGAACCAGAATAAACGAATTTTCGTGGAGAAAAGCGGCGCTTATAGAGTGGAAGCCGACAGTCTCCGTCGAGAACTCAATGAAAACCTTGGACTTGACATCAAAGATTTGCGTCTCATTTGCGTCTATGATGTCTTCAATGCCGATCCGGCTCTTATAGAAGAAGCCAAATATCGTGTGTTTGGTGAGCCAGCCACTGACACGGTATGCGAGGAATTTGATCTTGAAGGCAAGAAATATCTTGCCGTGGAGTGCCTCCCGGGTCAATTTGACCAAAGGGCATCTTCAGCTGAAGACTGCGTAAAACTCATAGATCCATCTTCTGAGGCTGAAATCAGAAGTGCAAAACTAATGATTTTTGACGACAGCGTAAGCACGGAAGATCTCGAAAAAATCGCTCACTACACAATCAATGCTGTAGAATCACGCAAAAAGGACATGACAATACTTTGTCCGCCGGAACGCGCTACTGCTTCTCCGGTAAAAGTGCTCGAAGGCTTCCGTGAAATCACTCTTGAAAAAGCACCTGAATTCATCAAGGAAATGGGGCTCGCCATGAATGATGCCGACTTGATGACTGTGGTGGATTATTTCAATAAAGAGGGTCGCGATCCCAGAGAGACGGAACTTAGAATCCTTGATACATATTGGAGCGATCATTGCCGCCACACCACATTCATGACAGAATTGACAGACATAGAGGTGGAAGAGAGTCCGGTGGCAGATGACATCAAAAAGAGCCTTGAACTTTACCACGATATGCGCAAAGACCTTGGCAGGGAAGAAAAGAGACTTTGCCTTATGGATCTTGCTTGCATCGGAGCACGCTGGCTCAAAGCTAAAGGTATTCTCGACGATCAGGAGGAAAGCGAGGAAAACAATGCTTGCTCGATCGTCATTGATGTAGATACCGAAAAGGGCGACAAGGAGAAGTGGCTCCTCATGTTTAAAAATGAAACACACAACCATCCTACAGAAATCGAACCGTTTGGTGGCGCTTCTACTTGTCTCGGTGGCGCTATCCGCGACCCGCTGAGTGGGCGCAGCTACGTATATCAGGCGATGCGTGTGACCGGTGCCGGAGACATCTACAAACCGGTAAGTGAAACCATGAAAGGAAAACTTCCTCAGCGTGTCATTTCAAAGCGTGCCGCTGCCGGATACAGCAGCTATGGCAACCAGATAGGTCTTGCTACAACACATGTGCGCGAGATATTCCACCCGAATTATGTGGCAAAACGCCTTGAAGTCGGTGCTGTGGTCGGTGCTGTCAAGCAAGCAGATGTCCGTCGTGAGCGTCCTGCTCCCGGCGACGTGATACTTATGTTTGGCGGCCGTACAGGTCGCGATGGAATCGGCGGAGCAACCGGCTCGAGCAAGGAGCATAATGTCAGTTCCCTCGAGCAATGTGGAAGTGAGGTGCAGAAAGGCAATGCACCTGAAGAACGCAAGATAGAACGTCTTTTCCACCGTCCGGAAGTAACTCGTCTTATCAAGAAATCCAACGACTTTGGTGCCGGAGGCGTGAGCGTTGCCATAGGCGAGTTGGCAGATGGTCTTGACATTTATCTCGATCGTGTCCCTGTGAAATATAGCGGTTTGAATGCTACAGAGCTTGCTATAAGCGAAAGCCAGGAGCGCATGAGCGTGGTGGTCGAGAAGAAAGACATGGAAGAATTCATAAAATATTGCCATGAGGAAAATCTTGAAGTGACTCACGTAGCTGACGTCACTGACCGTGGCCGCATGCGCATGATGATGAATGGAGAAGTTGTAGCCGACTTGAGCCGCGACTTTATCGATTCAGCCGGTGCTACCAGAAAAGCATCCGTGAAAATTGAAGCGATTTCTCCGGAAATGCCTCATATCGCACCAAACTCATTTGAGGAAATGCTTGCTGACGACAATGTAACGTCGCAGAAAGGACTGATCGAGATGTTTGACTCAACAATCGGAGCTTCTACAGTGCTTATGCCATTTGGCGGTAAGACTCAGGGGACCGAAACACAAGTCAGCGTCCAAAAACTTCCTACAGGGGGCTTCACAAACACTGCCAGCATGATGGCTTTCGGTTTCAACCCATTCATCAGCGAATGGAGTCCATATCATGGAGCAGCCTACGCCGTAGTAGAAGCCGTGGCAAAAGTTGCAGCTGCCGGTGGCGACACTACACGCATGCGATTCTCATATCAAGAATATTTCGAGCGCATGCATACCGACAAATCTTGGGGCAAACCTGCAGCAGCTCTTCTTGGAGCGCTCAAGATGCAGAAGGAATTCGGGCTTCCATCTATCGGAGGTAAGGACTCTATGAGCGGCACATTTGCTGATATCTCAGTACCCCCAACTCTTATTGCATTTGGTATTGTGCCCGTGGATGCAAGAGACGTAATCAGCCCTGAATTCAAAGAAGCAGGCGATGTCATTTATCTTCTTGAAGCAAAACCGCTGGAAAACGGAATGCCGGATACTGACAAACTCAAGAAGAATTTCGCTATCATTCATGAAGACATAAAGGCAGGACGCATCAAAGCAGCATACGCCCTCGGATTCGGAGGTCTTGGTGAAGCGGTTGCCAAAATGAGCTTCGGCAATGAAATCGGTGCAGAAATCGAATATCCATCAGAAGAACTTTATAAGTGGAACTATGGTGCAATCGTAGTGGAAAGCGCTGAAAAACTTGGCGAGGAATATAAGCCTATTGGAGCTACTATTGCAGATCCTATTCTCAATATCAATGGCGACCGCAAGGAAATATTCATGCTCAAGGAAGCCAACAGCGCCCGCTTCAACGAAATATACCCTGACCATGCAGACACTACCGGCAAAGCAGAAAACGCCACTTCAGGAGTGAACAAGTTGGTATGGAAAGGAGAACCTGTAGAGCATCCAACTGTCTACCTACCGGTATTCCCCGGCACTAACTGCGACTACGACATGATCCGTGCTTTCAGCCGTGAAGGAGCCACTTGCACTACGAGCGTATTCTGCAACCTTACTCCGGAACAGACTCACGAATCAGTTGACACCATGGCAAAGATGATCGACGAATGCCACGTGCTTGCGTTCAGTGGAGGTTTTTCACTTGGTGACGAACCTGACGGAAGCGGTAAATTTATCGCGAGCGTCATCATGAATAAAGCAGTGAAAGAAGCTATCGAGCGTCTTCTCAAGCGCGGTGGACTCATCATCGGCATTTGCAACGGTTTCCAAGCCCTTGTCAAGTCAGGACTTCTCCCATTCGGCAAGATAGGTGAACTTTCAGCAGAGAGTCCTACCCTCTTCCGCAACGACATCAACCGACACATATCTCAAATAGCAGTGACTCGTGTTGGAAGCGTCGCTTCTCCCTGGCTTGATGGATTTGAGATCGGGCAGTTGCATTCTATTGCTGTTTCGCATGGTGAGGGCAAGTTTACGGCAAGCCCGGAACTCGTCAAGCAACTTGCAGAAGCAGGACAGATAGCATTCCAATATGCTGATGCTAACGGCAATGCTACAATGAAGAGCCCATTCAACCCTAACGGCTCTTCAGATGCCATCGAAGGCATAATAAGCCCCGATGGCCAGATCCTCGGCAAGATGGGACACTCAGAGAGATACGATGAAGGCCTGTTTAAGAACATCTCAGGCGACAAACGTCAGAATCTCTTTGCAAATGCCGTAAAATACTTCCAAAAATAATTGAGAATGGAGAATTGAGAATTGAGAATTACTTCAATCGAAAAAATTCTCAATTTCAATTCTCCAATCGAAAACATTCTCAATTCTCAATTCACAATTCTCAATTACATTAATTATGGCCAAATCATACGAAGCATCCGGCGTGAATCTTGAAGCCGGATATGAAGTAGTAAGCCGCATCAAGAAGCATGTGGCAAGCACCAATCGCCCGGGCGTGATGGGGAATATCGGGGCATTCGGCGGAATGTTCGACCTTGCAAGCCTCGGATATAAGGAGCCGATTCTTGTAAGCGGCACTGACGGTGTCGGTACAAAATTGAAAATAGCTTTTGCTGTCGACAAGCACGACACAATCGGCATAGATGCTGTAGCAATGTGTGTCAACGATGTGCTTGCACAGGGAGCGGAACCACTTTTCTTCCTCGATTATGTTGCAGTCGGCAAAAACGAACCGGCTGTCGTGGAGGCAATAGTATCCGGCGTTGCTGAAGGCTGCCGCCAGGCAGGATGCGCCCTTATCGGAGGCGAGACGGCAGAGATGCCAGGTATGTATCAACCGGGGGATTATGACATTGCCGGCTTCACTGTAGGAGCAGTCGACCGTAGCAACCTTATCGATGGAAGCAAAGTAAAGACAGGCGATGTGCTTGTGGGAATAGCATCTTCGGGAGTCCATTCCAACGGATTTTCACTTGTACGCAAGATTGTTTCTGACGCAGGTCTTGAATTCGACAAGAAATATGAAGAGACCGGCGACAAGACTCTTGGAGAAATGCTTCTCACTCCTACCCGTATATATGTGAAACCGGTATTGGATGTAATCCGTAATGTTGACGTACACGGAGTAGCACATATCACAGGTGGCGGCTTTGACGAGAATATACCCCGCATTCTCCACGATGGACAGGGCATAGAAGTAAAAGAGGGATCATGGGAAATTCTTCCGGTCTTCAAGCTACTTGAAAAATATGGGAAAGTGCCTCACCGCGAGATGTTCAACATCTTCAATATGGGTATCGGCATGGTGCTTGCAGTAGATGAAAAAGATGCAGCCAAAGCCATCGAGATTCTTGAAAAGCATGGCGAGAAAGCTTCCGTCATCGGAAAAATCACTGATAAGCCCGGCGTAGAGATCATCTGAAAAAGCCACCAAAGGTCCAAATGCCCTTAAAGCCCTTAAACTACACAACTACACAACTAAACAACTAAATAATGAAAGCACTTATTAGCGTAAGCGACAAGCGCGGAGTGGTAGATTTCGCCCGTTCACTTCAAAACATGGGTTGGGAAATCATTGCCACTGGAGGCACTATGAAAACCCTTCGCGATGCCGGACTAAAAATTATCAATATCAGCGACGTCACCGGTTTCCCTGAAATCTGCGAGGGTCGCGTCAAGACACTTCATCCGAAAGTTCATGGTGGACTTCTCGCTCGTCGCGACGTCCCTGAACACATGGCAGAAATTGCTGCCAACGGAATAGAGACTATCGAAATGGTATGTGTAAACCTCTATCCTTTTGAAGCCACTATAGCAAAGGAGGGTGTGACACTTGCCGATGCTGTGGAGAATATCGATATAGGAGGTCCGTCGATGCTGCGCAGCGCTGCGAAGAATTTCGCTTCCGTGACTGTGGTTTGCGATCCGAATGACTATGACAAGATCATTGAGGAAATACGCGCTACAGGCGACACCACTCTTGAAACCCGCTTTAAACTTTCAGCCAAAGCATACACTCACACTGCTCTTTACGATAGCCACATTGCTACATACATGCGTGAGAAAGCCGGTCTTGAAGAGAAACTCTTCCTTTCTTTCGACCGCGTTCAGACTCTACGCTACGGTGAGAATCCACACCAGAATGCAGCCCTTTATAAAGCTCCCGAAGAGGAATCTTATTCCCTTCTCAGTGCAAAACAGCTCAATGGCAAGGAACTCAGCTACAACAATATTCAGGATGCTAATGCAGCCCTCAATATAGTACGCGAATTTGACGAACCATTCTGTGTAGGCCTCAAGCACATGAATCCTTGCGGAGCAGCTGTCGGCGCTACTATCGAAGAGGCTTGGCAGAAAGCATACGAGGCTGACAAGGTCAGCATTTACGGTGGAATCGTAGCCATGAACCGTCCTTTGACGCTCGAAGTCGCCAAGGCCATGAAGCCAATCTTCCTTGAGATCGTAATGGCTCCGGCATTTGAAGAAGACGCACTTGAGCTGCTGAAGACAAAGAAAAACCTCCGTGTTCTGGAAGTAAAAATGGATGGAAGCAAGGAAGCTCAGCGACAATATGTAGGCATCAACGGCGGTCTTCTTGTCCAGGATGCTGACACTACCATCAAGGATGTCACTGCCGATATGACTGTCACTGAAAAGCAACCGACCGAACAAGAACTCAAGGATATGAATTTCGCATGGAGAATTGTGAAGCATGTCAAGAGCAACGCAATTGTCATAGTGAAGGGTGGAATGACTCTCGGTGTTGGAGCAGGACAGATGAACCGTGTCGGTTCTGCCGACATCGCTCTTGAACAGGCTCTCGCTTCCGGAAATACAGAAGGTCTTGTGCTCGGAAGCGACGGATTCCTTCCTTTCGGAGATACTGTCGAACTTGTAGCTGACAAAGGCGTGACAGCTATCGTACAACCGGGTGGCTCCATCCGCGACCAAGAATCAATCGACAAGGCAAACGAGAAGGGCCTTACAATGCTCTTCACCGGAATGCGTCACTTCAAACATTGATATTTATGGAACTTCATCATTTATATAGCGAAGCTGTTCCACCAAAGGAAAACCAATTTCAAGTGCCCAATATGCAACCCGGTCGAGAAGAGGAAATACGCCCGGGAAAGACGGTGATGGTAATAGGAAGTGGAGGTCGCGAACATGCTATCGTTGATGCTCTGTCACGCAGTCCACGCGTTCAGAAGATCTACGCTTGTCCCGGCAATCCCGGAATGTCGAAACATGCCACTTGTGTACCTATCGGTGTGACTGACATTAAGGATCTCGTAGACTTTGCTAAAGAAAAGAGGGTAGATCTTACAGTGGTAGGTCCGGAAGCTTCGCTTGCTGCCGGAGTTGCAGATGCATTCAAGGCTGAGGGATTACGCATCTTTGGCCCTACAAAAGCAGGAGCCCGAATCGAATCGAGCAAGGAGTTTGCTAAAGAAATCATGGAGAAGTATAATGTACCCACCGGTTTCTACAAAAGCTTCGACAATTATGAAGAAGCCAAGGCATACGCAGAGTCTCTTCCACTCCCTACAGTCATCAAATACGACGGTTTGGCAGCAGGGAAAGGTGTGGTAGTAGCTTCCACTCGTGAGGAAGCAGACGCAGCGTTGCGTGATATGCTGCTCGACTCAGCTTTCGGTCAGGGAAGAGTACTTATCGAGGAATTCCTCGACGGTCCGGAATTCTCATTCATGTGTGCAGTTGGTGGCCGCAAGGTATATCCACTTGCTCTTGCTCAGGATCACAAACGTGCTTACGACGGAGATAAAGGTCCGAATACGGGAGGTATGGGTGCATATTCCCCTCTACCCTTCATCTCAGAAGAAGTTAGAGAGAAAGCTCTCAAGGAAATCCTTCAACGCACAGCTGACGGACTTGCCGATGAGGGTATCGACTACACCGGTATTCTCTATGGAGGTCTGATACTTACTAAGGATGGTCCGAAAGTAATCGAATTCAATGCTCGTTTCGGAGATCCGGAAACTGAAGTAGTGCTTCCACGCCTTGAAAGCGACATTTATGATCTATTCGATGCGGCAATTGACTCTGCCGACCACGAGACAAGATGGAGCGACGACGCTTGCCTTGGAGTAGTACTTGCTTCCGAGGGCTATCCAGGCTCTTATAAGAAAGGTGTAGATCTAAACTTCGACGATTGCTCAAAAGTATATCACATGGGCACAGCCGTAAAAGATGGCAAACTTCAGAGTGCAGGAGGACGCGTGGCAATGGTGACAGGCAAAGGCAAGACTCTCGAGGAAGCCGCAGCCAACGCCTACGCTGACGTAAAGAAAGCTGCAAAAGAAGGACTCTTCTATCGCTCTGATATTGGGAAACACTCTCTTAATAAAAAATAATAAGTCTAATTGGTCTAATTAGTCCAATTAGTCTAATTAGACCAATTAGACCAATAATCAGATAAAGACAAGAAAATGACAGACAGATACGGAAGAGACGTGATGCGTCGCGTCTGGACTGAGAAAAATAAATTCGATGCCTACCTGAAGGTGGAGATCCTCGCTGCTGAGGCTTGGAGCAAACTTGGCGTCATTCCGGAGGAGGATGTAAAGAAACTCTGGGACAAAGCTACCTTCGACATTGACAGAATAAAGGAAATAGAGTTGCAGACTCGTCACGATGTAGTGGCATTCACTCGTGCCGTCAGCGAAAGCCTCGGAGAGGAACGCAAATGGGTACACTATGGCCTGACTTCGACAGATGTCGTTGACACTGCAAACGGATATCTCTTCAAGCAAGCAGATGAAATCATTAAAGAAGATCTTGAGAAATTCTGCGAAATGCTCAAAAAGCAAGCTATACGTTTCAAGAATCTTCCATGCATCGGACGTACCCATGGCATACATGCCGACATTACAAGCTTTGGTCTGAAATGGGTGCTTTGGCTTGCTGAGATGAAGCGCAATGTAGAGCGTTTCAAACTTGCAGCAGCAGGTGTCGAAGTAGGTAAACTTAGCGGTGCAGTAGGTAACTTTGCAAATATCCCTCCTTTTATTCAGGATTATGTATGCGAACATCTTGGCATTAACTCTGCTGATGTTTCCACACAGGTGATTCAGCGCGATCGCCATGCTTACTATATGGCTACTCTCGCCTTAATAGCATCAAGTCTGGAGCAAATGGCAATGGAAGTGCGCAACCTTCAGCGTACGGAAGTGCATGAAGTGGAAGAAGCTTTTGGCAAAGGACAGAAAGGATCGAGCGCGATGCCTCACAAGCGCAATCCAATTGGAAGCGAGAATATATGCGGATGTGCTCGCGTGATGCGTGGCTATATGGCAACAGCCTACGAAAACGTAGCCCTTTGGCATGAACGCGACATTTCGCACTCAGCAACCGAACGAATCATCATGCCGGATGCCACAATACTTCTTGACTATATGCTCAACCGCATGATGGGCATCCTCGAAAACCTCACCATTTTCGAAGATAAGATGAGAGCGGACATCTACATGACCAATGGAGTCATCTTCGCACAGCGCGTGATGAACGCCCTCATTGGCAAAGGCTGGGTACGCGAACAGGCATACGACACCGTGCAGCCCGTAGCGATGAAAGCCATGGCAACAGGCAGCAACTACAAGGATCTACTTCTACAGACTCCGGCAGTCATGGAAATGCTAACTCCGGAAGAACTCGAAGCATGCTTCACTCTCGATTACTATCTCAAGAACGTAGATTACATCTATAAGCGTAACGGAATCGAATAATAATTAGTCTAATTGGTCTAATTAGTCTAATTAGACCAATTATTCAAAAGAAATAATAACACATGAGCGAAAGATTAGTTGTCACCGGCTCCCAGTGGGGAGACGAGGGCAAAGGAAAAATTACCGATTATTTTGCTTGCCGCGCCGATATGGTGGTGCGTTATCAGGGTGGCAATAATGCAGGCCATTCTGTGATGTTTGACGGCAAGAAATACTCTCTTCAGAGCATACCGTCAGGTATTTTCAATCCCAAGACCGTCAATGTAATGGCAAACGGCATGGTGGTCAACCCTGTTTCAGTGATCGCTGAGCTTGAAAAGCTACACAATCAAGGTATCACCGAATATCAGCTTTACATCTCAGACCGTGCTGCAATGGTCATGCCATGGCATAGCATGCTCGACGGCGCAAGCGAGAGCCTTAAAGGTGACGCAAAGATAGGCACCACTAAGAAAGGTATCGGTCCTGCTTATACCGATAAATACTCACGTATCGGACTTCGCATGGGCGACCTTCTTGACCCGGAATACTTCGCAGAGCGTCTGAAAGCTGCTCTCGAAGTAAAGAATATGGAACTAAAGATGTATGGTCTTGAGCCGCTCGATTATCAGACTGTATACGATCAGTATATGGAAATAGCGAAAGTGCTCGGTCCGCGTATCTGCGACACAAGTCTGCTCATTGACGATGCTATCCATAGCGATGCCAAGATACTTTTTGAAGGTGCTCAGGGCATGATGCTCTGCATCGACCATGGCACATATCCTTACGTGACTTCTTCTTGCCCCTCTGCAGCAAGCATCTCTCAGGGTGCAGGCATAGCTCCAAAATGGATTGAGAATGTAGTGGGCGTCGCCAAAGCATATTGCACTCGCGTAGGCGAAGGTCCGTTCCCGACAGAACTATTTGATGAGACAGCCCATGAAATCCGAGAAAGAGGCCACGAATACGGCACAGTTACAGGCCGTCCTCGCCGCATCGGCTGGTTTGATGCTGTAGTAGCACGCTATACATCACGCCTTGCCGGCATCGACTATTGGGCACTGATGCTTTTTGATGTCCTTTCAGGTCTCGACAAAGTCAAGATATGCGTGGGCTACGAACTCGACGGCAAGGAAGTGATGTCTCCTCCTTCCACTATCCATAAACTTGCTCAGTGCAAGCCAATTTACATTGAGATGGAAGGATGGAAAGAAGACATCACAGGCTGCAAGAGCTACGATGAACTTCCGGAAGCAGCAAAGGCATACGTCAGAAAGATCGAGGAACTCACCGGCACTAAAGTCGGCATAATCTCCGTAGGTCCTGACCGCTCCCAGACCATTATGATCTCAGAAAAACTTAAAGAATTCTAAATTAGATAAAATATGGGTTTTTTAGATGAAAAAATAGCATTAGATGGCTTTACATTTGATGATGTATTGTTAATCCCTGCATATTCAGAAGTGATCCCGAGCGAAGTAAAGCTTGCGACACGCTTCTCACGCAATATACCCCTTAATATACCATTCGTGTCTGCTGCGATGGACACCGTCACTGAATCGGATATGGCAATTGCAATTGCGCGTCAGGGTGGCATCGGAGTGATCCACAAAAATATGAGCATCCAGGCGCAGGCTGACCAGGTGCGCCGCGTAAAGCGTGCCGAATCAGGCATGATCTATGATCCCGTGACTATACATGGCGACCAGACGGTAGGAGATGCTCTTCAGCTGATGCATGATAATCATATCGGTGGTATTCCGGTGGTAGATGCTGAAGGAAAACTCGAGGGTATCGTGACTAACCGCGACCTGCGTTTCCAAAAAGACATGACTATCCTTATCAAGGATGTGATGACAAAAGAAAACCTTATCACTACCAATAATCCAAGTCTTTCCGAGGCTTCTGAAATCCTTTTGAAGCATAAGATTGAGAAACTTCCCGTAGTGGATGAGGATGGAAAACTTGTAGGTCTTATCACCTATCGAGACATCACAAAAATCAAGGATTATCCTAACGCTGCAAAAGACAGCAAAGGTCGTCTGCGTGTAGCTGCCGGCGTAGGAGTCACATCTGACACACTCGATCGCGTAAAAGCCCTCGTTGAAGCCGGAGCAGATGCTGTAGTCATCGACACAGCTCACGGACACAGCCAGAACGTAGTCAACACACTTAAGAAAGTTAAGGCTGCATATCCTGAACTCGACGTTGTCGTGGGCAATATCGCAACTGCTGATGCTGCCAAATTCCTTATTGCTGCCGGGGCAGATGGCATAAAAGTAGGTATAGGTCCGGGCTCAATCTGCACTACACGTATCGTGGCAGGTGTGGGTGTTCCGCAGCTTACAGCTATTTTCGAGGCAGCCAAGGCAGCCCATGAACTTGGGGTCCCGGTCATTGCCGACGGTGGCCTACGCTATTCAGGCGACGTGGTAAAGGCACTCGCAGCAGGTGGAGATAGCGTTATGATGGGTTCAATGTTTGCCGGCACTGAGGAATCTCCGGGTGAGACCATCATCTACAATGGCCGTAAGTTTAAGTCATATCGCGGCATGGGAAGTATCTCTGCTATGCAGGCAGGGTCAAAAGACCGTTACTTCCAGAGCGAGAAGACAGACAGCAGCAAGTTCGTGCCGGAAGGCATTGAGGCTCGCGTGCCATACAAAGGCTCTCTCAGTGAGACTGTATATCAGCTCGTAGGTGGTCTCCGTAGCGGTATGGGATATGTCGGGGCTCCCGACATCGATCATCTGCATGATGCAAAATTCGTGAAGATCACTTCAGCCGCTGTAGTAGAGAACCATCCCCACGACGTCACAATCACCAAAGAAGCACCCAACTATACCCGAGGTAATTGATATGGAAAAGATATTAATAATTGACTTTGGATCGCAGTATACTCAGCTTATCGCAAGAAGAGTGCGTGAGCTCAATGTGTATTGTGAGATACATCCCTTCCACAAGGTGCCGGAGATTGACTCCGATGTGAAAGGAGTGATACTTTCAGGAAGCCCGTATTCTGTCAACGATCCAGAGGCTCCAAAGCCATCTCTTGAAGCCTTCAAAGGAAAGCTTCCGCTTCTTGGAGTCTGCTATGGAGCACAGCTCCTTGCCCAAATGGCAGGAGGCACAGTAAAGGGCGCTCCGAGCCGTGAATACGGTCGTGCAATGCTCACTGTAGTTGACGACTCTGACCCACTGATGCATGGACTCCCCTCTCCTACTCAGGTATGGATGAGCCATGGCGATACCATCACTGACATTCCCGAGTCATTCCACATCATTGGAAGCACCGAGAATGTCCGTGTAGCCGCTTACCACATTGAGGGAGAACAGACGTGGGGTATCCAATTCCATCCCGAGGTATATCATTCGACTGATGGCACTCAGTTGCTCCGCAACTATGTGATCGGCATCTGCGGATGCTCCGGCTCCTGGAGTCCTGATTCATTCATTGAGACCACCGTTGCCGAATTGAAAGCCAAAATTGGTGACGACCAGGTGATACTCGGACTTTCCGGTGGCGTTGATTCCACTGTAGCAGCAGTGCTTCTCAACAAAGCTATTGGCCACAATCTGCAGTGTATCTTCGTCAACAACGGACTTCTCCGTCTAAATGAGTTTGAAGGAGTTCTTGAGCAATACAAAGGCATGGGGCTTAATGTAAAAGGTGTAGATGCAAGCGAAAGATTCTATACCGACCTTGCCGGAGTGACAGATCCTGAACAAAAGAGAAAGATTATCGGCAGAGACTTTGTGGAAGTCTTCAACGAGGAGGCTCAGAAGTTCAATGGCGCGCGTTGGCTTGCGCAGGGCACTATCTATCCGGATGTCATCGAGAGTGTAAGCGTCAACGGACCTTCATGCACCATCAAGTCTCACCATAACGTAGGTGGTCTGCCGGAGAAGATGAATCTTAAAGTTGTGGAGCCACTTCGTCTCCTCTTTAAGGATGAAGTTCGCCGCGTGGGCAAAGCACTTGGTATCGATCCGCAGCTTCTCGGGCGTCATCCTTTCCCGGGGCCCGGTCTTGGTATCCGCATTCTTGGAGAAGTGACTGCTGAGAAAGTACATGTGCTTCAGCAAGCAGACGATATCTTCATCAGCAATCTCCGAGAGGCTGGTCTTTATGACCAGGTATGGCAAGCAGGAGCAATCTTGCTCCCTGTGCAGAGTGTAGGCGTGATGGGCGATGAGCGCACTTACGAACGTTGCTGCGCACTTAGAGCTGTGATCTCAACTGATGGTATGACAGCCGACTGGGTGCATCTCCCCTACGAGTTCCTCGCAAAGGTCAGCAACGAAATCATCAACAAAGTCCGCGGCATCAACCGCGTAGTCTACGACATCTCCTCCAAGCCACCAGCCACAATAGAGTGGGAGTAATTACAATTATTAAATATAAAATTATCAAAATCCGCTGATTCGTTTTCGCATCAGCGGATTTTTCATATTTCAAAAATAATCATTAACTTTGCATTATCAATAATTATAGATTGTTTTTTATATGACTGCCAAAGAAATTAAGGATATTGTAAAATGCGGAGAGACATCTACGATACAATTTAAACTTCTATTCAAGAAAGCTGAAGATATAGCAAATGAACTTATTGCATTCTCGAACTCAGATGGAGGCAGTATTTTTATAGGTATAAACGATAAAACCGGTGAGATTGTTGGTCTTTCATATAAGCAACTTCAGGATATAGGTACCCTTATTGCAAGTGCAGCAGATATTGGAGTGCATCCGTCGGTATTTCCTAAGGTTGAGTCTAAGACTGTAGATGGGAAAACAGTTATGATAGTTTCTGTAAGTCGCGGAATATCTACTCCTTATACTAATAACAAAGGAGAGGTATACGTTAAGCAAGGACCGGATAAACGGCGTGTAACTGATGCTAATGAAATGCTTCGTCTTTTCGCACAGTCAGGCAACTTCCAACCGGATCGTCAACCAATTCGCGGCACATCTGTAAATGACCTTGACCATTATTTACTCAATGATTATTTTGAAAGGACATTAGGATTATCTTCCGATAATCTTGGAATGCCATTAGAAAAAGCTTTGCAGAATCTTTTTATTCTCGATGAAAACGGAGAAGCTACTCTGGGAGGTCTTATGTATTTTGGCAAAAAGCCTCAACTTAAATGTCCTGCATTTAATATAAAGGCTGTTTGGTTTTATGGTAATAGCATAGGGGGTACGGAATATAGAAGTAGCGTAGATATCGACGGACCAATACAAAGATTGTTTGATGAAGGTTTGCGTTTTATCATCTCATGCCTTCATCGCGTTCAAGCAAATCAAAATTTCAACTCAACAGGGAAATTGGAGATACCTGAAGTAGCTTTATCTGAAATCTTACAGAATGCATTAGTTCATAGATCATGGTTAAAAGCAGCTCCTATAAGATTGCTAATATTTGATAATAGAGTGGAAATAATTAGTCCGGGTGCTTTGCACCCGACATTGACGGTGGAAGATATTAAGATGGGTAATGCTTATCAGCGTAATCAACTTATGGCCACTTTATGCTCGAAGACAATGAATTATCGAGGGTTAGGGTCAGGTATTATTCGTGCACTTAAATCTGATCCAGATATTGAATTTCATAATGAAGCTTCAGGAGATCAATTCAGAGTTATATTTTGGAGGAAATCTCTAACAGATTTTGATACTGAAATCGATAAAGGAACTGACAAAGAAGACAAAATCGGTAAAGAAATTGGTAAAGAAATTGGTAAAGAAGACAAAATCGGTAAGAAAATCGGTAAAGAAAACAGAACAGAAGACAAAATCGGTAAGGAAATCGGTAAAGAAATCGGAACAGAAGACAAAATCGGTAAGAAAGAAAAATTATTATTGAAATATATAGCTGATAATCCAAATACAACTATAAGCAATTTAGCACAATTATCTGGAATGGCAACATCCACCGTACAGGTCTATCTTGATAAACTACGCATGGCTGGTAAAATCAGAAGAGTGGGACCAAACAAGGGAGGGTATTGGGAAATCAATATCTCCGTATGAAATTTGCAAAAATCCGAAATATTTTATTATTTTGCATTTCTAAACTAAACCTATAATCATGAGACCTACCAACCTTATCTTAAAAGCCGTAACGGCCCTTGCATTATCATCATCTGCGTTGGCGTATGCAGATAATTTGACGGATCTGACACGCCATGACTTTTTCTATGCAGGAGAAAGCAAACAACCCCGAATGTTTATCGTAAAAAATGGTGGAATCGAGTGGGAACATCTTGCATCCGACCGTAAAGGTGAAATTAGCGATGCAATACTCCTGACCGATGGAAATATGTTGATCGCCCATCAATATGGAATTGCAGAAATAGCTCCGGACCACTCTACAGTATGGAGTTATGATGCTCCCGAAGGCTGTGAGATTCATACCATCCAGCCAATCGGAGAAGATAAAGTGCTTTTCATTCAGAATGGAATGCCCGCAAAGGTCGTTGTAATGGAAATTCCCTCCCTAAAGATACTTAAAGAGTTCACTCTTCCTGTGTCAGAAAAAGGATCCGTGCATGGACAATTCCGAAATGCTCGTCTTACATCGCGAGGAACCCTCTTGGTGGCAAACATGGGACTCGGATTTGTAGCCGAATATAATAGCGACGGAAGGGAAATCGACCGTTGGGATATTACAGGACCCTGGTCAGTAGCTGAAGTTGGAAAAGCAAACAATCTTCTTATCGTAGGGAAAGGCAGTATTGTCAAAGAAATAGACCGGCGCGGCAACACTATATGGGAAAAACATCTTTCAGATTATGGCGTCACCTCACCACAAAAGGCAGTAAGACTCAAAAATGGCAACACGATTGTAAATAACTGGTATAATGAGTGGAGTAAGACACCTATGGATTCTCTAAACGCACCTGCTCAGGCTATTGAAATTACGCCGGAAGGTGAATTAGTATGGACTTTATCCACATGGAGAGATCCCGATCTTGGACCTTCAACCACCATCCAGCCACTTGATCAGGCAGTCAATAGAAAACGTATGTTTTTTGGAGAGTTCAATCCGGTGGCTCCACGTCTGTTTGTCGG
>CAMWQY010000009.1 GCA_947176355.1 uncultured Porphyromonadaceae bacterium | reverse complement strand
AATTTATGGGGATAAGGGACGTATGCTGATTCTGCATTGTAACTTTGCAGAAAAAATCCCTTATGAAGCATTCCCTGAAATTCCCTATCTTATTCATTGTCATTGCATTCTCTGCATGCAGAAGCCACAAGACAGTAGAAGTATCCAACTCCTCAGCCAATGACTCGTGTATAGTCCAAACAGACCTGAGCGTCCATTCCTTAACCAATATCGAAAAAACTGAATCCATATCCTCGTGTATTGCCCAAGACCATCTTGAATTTTCCGACGGAGCCGGAGAGATTAAAATCCACCCTAATGGAGAAGTCTCTATCAAAGGGCTAAAGTCTGCATATCTAATGCACCAAAACACTCATAAACAATCAGAAGCCTCGGTCGTAACCTCCGACAGCATAACTGCCACATCTCAAGAAAAGTCCACAAAAACAACGACATCTGCAACAAAAACCAATACATCAATTCCCATATCATCCTCAACTTGGATCAAAATCATCTTTTTCATTATAATAATCATCCTTATCATAAAAATCAGCCGATCCCGATAATCCTACCATCTCCATTCTTAATCCTCAAATAACCACCCAAAACTAAATTCTAAATTCTCAATTCTCCATTAAAATTATTCAAGTTTTAATTGTTCTATTTCATTGTAGTTCAATTCTTAAATCTATCCAATAGCGTAGCTTTCTCTGCGTTCTCCGGCCGAGGCGAAGCAGGCCGTACTCTCGGCGAGCTTGCCATAACCGCGACGCGAAGCTTCCCAAAATCATTGAAACTTTGCGCCTTTGCACTCTCTGCGTGAGTTTTTTTGAGTATGCGAAAGTTGAGTAATTTATTCAAAATTCAAAATTAAATATATTCAAAATTTTAAATTAAGTATCATGGCTCAACTCGAAAAAATAATTCCATTCCTCATCTTATGGGAAACCGGTATTCAAGATAAAAACCTCTCCAATGAAACGCTATACGCCAAAGCAAAAGCTCGTGGCATTGCCAACGATCCCGCAGATAGGGGAGGGGCAACCCTTGTCGGCGTGACGATAGGAACCTACAAGGACTATTGCCGAAGAAATGGGCGTAACATCCATTCTTCAGTCGATTTTTCCAAACTAAATTATGAAGAATGGCTCGACATTCTAAAGACCATGTTCTGGGACCGTTGGCAAGCTGATCAGATAACAGACCAAAGGGTCGCCGAGATGCTCGTTGACTGGGTATGGACCAGTGGCAGCTACGGCATAACTCTCCCGCAGCGGGTGCTCGGCGTAATAGCAGACGGCATAGTAGGTCAGAAAACCCTCTATGCCGTCAATGCCCGCAATCCGGCAGAGTTATTCGAATCTCTAAAACGAGAAAGGATAACCTACACGAATCGTATATGTCAATCGCGTCCTGCCAACGCCAAATTTAGATCAGGCTGGTTGCGACGCATCAATTCCTTATGATCATTTGAAGATAAGAGGTGCAAATTGATATAGGCTTTCGCGCCATACCGGCCAAGTGTGTCCTCCGGGAGTCTCGAAGTAATCATACTTTATGCCGATCTTATCGAATCTGTCGCGCATCACCCTGCAGTTCTCATACGCGATATCCTCTTTGCCTCCCATCGAAAGCCAGAACACCTGAAGCTCATCGTTGTATTTGTCCTTGTTATCCTTCAGCATATTGTAATACTTTTCCGAGTCCATCATAACGCCAAATGGATTCGGATTGGCAAACCATCCCGAGCTGAATACTCCTAAGTAGGCAAACTTATCAAGATTTGGTATACCGGTGTTGAGTGTCTGGATTCCGCCCATCGACAGTCCTGCAAGAGCTCGGTTCTCACGTCCCGGCTTCACGCGGAAATTCTTCTCAGTCATAGGTATTATATCGTTGAGCAACTCTTTCTCAAAATCCGATGTGTTTCCGTCTCCCATCACTATGATCATCGGAGTTGCCTTACCTTGGGCGATGAGATTGTCCATGATGATGTCGGTGCGTCCCTGGGTAGCCCAACCCCTCTCGTCCTCTCCACCGCCATGCTGGAGATAGAGCACCGGATAGGATTCATTCGAACTGTCATAGCCCGGCGGACAATACACGTATGCGCGACGCCAATCGCCGGCAGTGGTGGAATAGTAACGCTTCATCCTCACGTCGCCATGTGGTACGTCTGCTATGTAAAAACGGTTATCACTTTCCGGGTAAGGGATTTCAACGCCACTCGAGTGCATGCTGCAGCCGTAGAAGGACTCACTTGCCGGGTCAGCAACCTGCACATCGTCAATCACAAGGAAATAATAATGGAATCCCGGAGTAAGAGGCTCAGTAATGCCATGCCATTCACCTTCGGCATTTTTCGTAAGGTCATATTTCTTGCCGAGGTCGATCTGAACCTTCTGAGCGTTGGGAGCTTTCACCTTAAACTCCATCCGGTTGTCTGGAAGCAGACGAGGATACTGTGCGCTGCGCACGTTGAGGGTTCCACGTTTCCCGGGCAGTCCTGATTCGTCCGGCATTTGATGAAATTGTGCGTATGCACTGTTCAGGCATGCTCCTGCCATAGCAAGAAGCGATGCGATAAAAAGTCTTTTCATGATAGATATTGATATGGTATGATTTAAGATTTTTAGTTAATAATTTAAGTTTTGCTTGTCCTAATTCATTGTAGCCCAATATTCAGAATTTAAAAACTGTGTAGCTTCCTCTGCGTACTCCGGGCGATGCGTAGCAGCCGGCAATCATTGCGATCTTGCCAAAACCAAGTAGCGAAGCTATAATTGATCGTTTATCGTTAATCGTTGATAAAACTCTGCCCCTTTGCGCCTTTGCGTGATAATAATAACACATCTACTTTTTTTTGAGCAAGCCGCGCATGCAAATTTCTTTAGAAAGTCACGTCTGCCGTTCATAGTTCAAGCCATTTTTGTCAATTCAAATGCAAAAATAATAAATTAATTTTATTTTATATGTTTTATCAATGTTTTTTCATTACCTTTGCGTTATAAAAAATATACTTTTCATTGCGTAAAACACCTCCCACCATTGCATATTTTGTATCGTCATGAATAAAAAAACTGAATTTCACTCGTTTAAAGGCCTACTGGAAGTACAGAGAAGGTTCATTCTAAATATTAAACTTATTATCTTTAGCGGTGTGTTGTGTTTGATGGGTTCTTGTAAACATGATACTCCAAATGAGGAGTATGAGAAGATAGATCTTCAATGGGAATTTTCTGCATCAGCAATTACCCCGACTACAGCATTAGTTATGCCAATGCTCCCTGAGGATTGTGAATATTCTCTGTCTGATGATCAGGTTAAAGTATGTCTGACTGAAACGAAGCCGGATGATACAACTCCAATTAAGGTGGAAAATTTAATATATGGAGATTACATTTTTGGGATGATGTACGCAAATAATACATTTCCCCGTTTTTTCGATAACCTTAAGCCGAATACTACTTACTATGAGGTAGTGAATGCAGAAATTATATTTTACAATTCTAACGGTGATCGTTGTATATATTCTGATTATTATTTCAATGGCTATTCCTTCACTACTCCAAAGTCGGGAGATTACTCCGGATTAATCAATGAGATAAAATATAATATTTATTTTTATTCAGCTGGTAAAGCATATATATATATTTCAATGCCATACGGACTTAGATGGGTAAAAGACCCGGAATTAAGAGTTTCAACATCTCCAGATATGAAGAATTTCAAAAGTTATTGTTTAGATGAGAATTATGGTCGCTTTGACAGCGTGTATATTGAGTTTCCGGAGAGCGGAAGATATTATTTAGAGATTGTTGGCGGTCTGGAGTATATGGACATATACAATTGGAATGGAGAAGAATTAGGAATAAGAATACCGGATTATTTGGATGTTTTAATCTAGAATATAAACAATATAGAAATTTAAAAATAAATTTTGCAGTATTGAAAATAATTTTGTAATTTTGCGTTCGCAGACCGATATGCAGTGCCCCGGTCGGTGGGTATGTGGGTAGGGATGCAACTGACATATTAAAAAGCGTTACTTGGCGCTTGATTCTTGGCTATCAGAACTTCGCAACTTCTAACTCTGTCAAGAATGAAGCAACGGTAGATGCCAGTGGATTGTAGCTATATTCCATTGATTCTGTACATGTGAATGTATGGAATTAATTGAGTGTTACATATCTTAGCGTGGGCTTCTGCGTTGCTCGTTCTACAGAGTGGGCAATGCGAAGGCCTTGATAGCAGGACGAGCAATTAAGTACGGATTCCACGCTTTTCTGTTTATAAACTTTGCTGTCTGGGAATCACGGCTATGTTTTTTGTTATATGAGAGTACCACTACTTTGCTTTCTGCTTGCTGCTTCTCCTTTTGTTTCTTCTATGCCACTCTGGAGCCAAGACAATCAGCCTAACGATCTTTATGTCTATCCCCAGAAATACAAACCAGTGAGCGTCGACAACTATCTCTTCAATATGTATTACAATTCTGGCAATAAGGCCTACAACCTACGTGGCTTGCAGATGGCTTCCGGAAGCTATCCCGTCACCAGGATGAGGGTAAATCCTTCTGGCACATCATTCGCGATTCTTGAGAAGGGGAAGGCTGGGAAATCCACGATTGAAGTCTATAGTCTTTGGAAATCAGGACAGAAGATCCATTCGTTCAAAGACATATCGGATATTTCTGATATTGCCTATACGCCAGATGCCCGATGTCTTGTCTTCTCTACTCCCGGTAAAGTGACGTTTGTTGATGCCCGTACGTTCTCTAATGTAAAGGAGCTGTCACTAGTCAACTCTCTCCCTGTGTCTCTGATATGCTTTAGTCCTGATGCCGAAACTATGGCTGTAGTAAGCAGCAGACAGGTAGATGTTTATAATGTGCAGGAAGGTGATTTCAAAAAATCCATTGAATTCGACGATGACATTACCGACATGGCCTTCTCCAATGGAAACGACCTTTTGGCTATACTAACTTCCGATGGAGTGCTGCATTTTTACGATACTTTGGACTACCTTACGATGGGAAGCATCGACGGTCTCGGAATATCGGCATCTCTTTCATTCAATCCTGATGATAAATATGTGTCGGTAGTGACCGGTGACAACCGTATTGCGGTGGTAAACCGTTTGGATGATACCGAAAGGGATTTCGTAGAGGATGAGACCGGAGGAATGAGCTATGCTCGTTTCGTGAAAGATAAGAAGGGCAACCTTTATCTTGCCTACACTACCGACAAGAACATCACATATAAACTCATGAGTTCCCTTGCTCCTAATTATACTAAACTTCTCGCCGACGAACTCAATGATAGGATGAACGACTGGCTCAAAATGATGCCGGGCGAAACTCTTGAAGAATACAATCTTCGTGTCACTGATGAAAGCCGTATGGCTCAGATGAGGATATTTGAAGAAGAAATTGCTACTCGAATGGCTGATAATCTTGTCGCCATGTCAGAAGTGTCGCTTGGTAACTATAGCCCTGAGTCTAATACTCTGGCCATTAATTTCGATAATATGCCTCCGGTATATCTTACCGTGCCTGAAAACGAACTTCTATCGTTCACAAGCGGTAATGACTTGGAATTTCGCAAAGCCAAATATGGTCTTACTCCTAACGATAAGTTTGAGCTTATTTATGCCGAGGTTTTCAATAAGAATACCGGCAAGACATATACTTTCGATAATTTAGAACGTCAGTCGCTTGCTTTTCTTATGGCTAATGAAAATTTCGTGCCTCTTGAGCTAATGCAGCAAAGTGGATTGGAAGAAATTAAACTTCAAGACATAAAAGATAATATCATTTCACTTGCTAAAAAACAGGAAAAGGTTAGCGATCACACTCATTTTAATGTTAATTCTAAGGTGGTCTCCGATAAAGATAATAATGGAAATAATATTACCAACTATCTGATTGATTTCTCTTATGAAGTAGATCCCGGCTTCTCAGCTATAGAAGATTTTGCTCCGGGTAAATACACTGTCAATGAATCGCCTGCTGCTAAGTCTATGCTTGAGATAATTAAGACTGCTCTTGAATCGGACTTTGCTCAGTATGTGAAACCTGGAAAGAAATTGCTTGTAAAGATCACAGGTATGGCTGATGCTCTCCCTATTAAGAGTAAGATTGCATATAATGGCATATATGGGGATTTCTTTGAAGAACCCGTATATGAGAATGGAGCTCTTACGGCTATTTCCATCAATAAGGCCAATGGAATTAAGGAGAATGATCAGCTCGCATTCCTTCGTGCCACAGGTGTCAAAGATTATATTCAGAATGATGTAAAGGGCCTTAAGGATATGGACATTGACTATAAGACTTTCATTGATATAACTGATGGTACGGGTGGTGAATTTCGTCGTATTAAGGTTGAACTCGTTTTTGTAGATGCCTTCAATAATAACTAATTGCTAATTTTTTAAATATAATTATATGAGTTTTTGGTTGTTTAGATCAAAGAAGTTTTCTTTGATTGTTATTGCCGTTATCTTGCTTTTCGTTTTGTCGTTCTCGGATGCGTATGCATCAATTGCCGGCAATGCTTACTCTTCTTTTAATAATCTTCGCAGTTCCGGTGCCTCGGAAGATGCTCTTTACAATTCACTTTATGAATGCTACAAAGCGGGGATGTCTCAGCTCGATTCTTCGGCTCCAGGATCGGAAGAATACAACGAAGCTCGCATGATTCTTGCTGAGATTTATCCGTTCCTACGTTCTGGGGCTTTCTATAGCTCAAGCAAAAACAATCAAAATAATGCGATCATTTTTGCATGTGCATATATGGATGTGCCTTTGCATAAAGCTTTTCAAGGAGTTCACTTTGATCGCGATGAGCAGTTTGCAAATCTTGCCTATTTTGCTGCCTCAAGTATGTATAATAGGGGAGATAAAAAGAAAGCCATTCCATATTTTCAGGCTTATCTTGAATCTGGCGACCAGAAGCACCGAAAGGATGTTTTTGCCTTTATGTCAAAGGCTTGTATTGAGATAGGCAACCGAAATCTTGCCACAAATGTACTTCGACAGGGCATAGCTGCTTATCCCTCGGATTTTAATATGCTTTCAATGGCAATCAATAACGCAATTGAGGATGGCGACAACGAAAGTCTTCAGGATTTTGTAACTAAAGCAATTGGTATTCGACCAAATGATGAGACTCTACTTAACATTCAAGGGAAACTATATGAAGATACCCAACAGTTTCAGAATGCTCTAAATGTCTACACTGCAATGCGTCGTTCGAAACCTAATAGTCTACAGATTGCAAAGCATGTTGCTCTAAACTACTATAATCTTGGTGCTTTGAATTTCAACAAGGCTCAGATGGAAGGTAATACGGGGACTACAAAGAAGTTGACCCGTCAGGCCAATGAATTCTTTTCTGCGGCTGCAACGGTTCTTGAAGAAATCGTTAAGAACGATCCTTCAGCTTCAATGTATATGCAAGCTCTTGCTACTGCTTATAGTTGTATGGGTGATTATGGTAAGCTTAAGGATACTAATTCCCGTCTCTCCTCAATGGGTATGGATAGTGTGGCTGAGAATATTATTCCTCAAATATTAAACTTTGATGGGAAAGCAAGCTCTTCTGTAGCCGGAGGTCCCATTTTGGCATCTTCTGCGAGTTCAACTACGCCTAATTCAGCTTTCTCAGCTTCTACTGTTGATACTTCTTCCGGTGAAATGCCAAAATATTCTGAATTCGCAAAGAGTTTTGTTGAGAAGAATATTGCAGCCTGGCAAGCTAAAGACCCCTATGAGACTGTGGCTGAATATCAGGCCCGTGTCTCTGAAGAAACTCGGAATGCAAAAGTTAAAGAACTTCTTAAGGAAGCTGAAAAGCAATACATTGCTACATACACTAAGGGTCTCCGCTTCAATAGTATGACCCTAAAACCTTACGATGCAGAGAATGGAGTATTCCTTGTAGAGTCTAATTACGGTGAACTCGTTGTGCCTGTGCCAAGAACTAATGAGGAGGCAAGAGTGTTCGAGAGCGGTTGGAATGGTATGCAGTTTAAGAATCCTGAATTTTATATAAGTGATGACCGACTGCTTCTTTCTTCTCTCACTTTTGTAACGCCGACAGGTAAAAGCTATAAATTTGATGCAGACAAAAACCTCGGCTACACTGAGACTGTGGTAGACATTTCTTTTGGTAAAATTGAAGATTCTATCTTCGCTCAGAACAATTCAAAACAGGGTTCATCTTCGGTCAAGAAATCCGAAAATAAGGTCTCTATGGGAAAGACTCTCTCTGACGTAGATAAAGATCTGCCGCAGTCTAAGAATGTAAACGACAAGACCTTTGCTGTGATAATCGCCAATGAAAACTATACTATGGTGGCTCCAGTTCCAATGGCTCTTAATGATGGAGAGGTTTTCAGTGAATACTGCACCAAAACTTTAGGTCTGCCCGAAAATAATGTCCGGTTATACAAAGACGCGTCATTCGGTACAATGCTGCGTGCAATGCGCGACATTAAGGATATATCCGATGCTTTCTCAGGTGATATTCAGGTAATATTCTATTATGCCGGTCATGGTATTCCTAATGAGGCTACAAAAGATGCATTTCTTCTTCCGATAGATGCCGATGGTATGACGACTGACGGATGTTATTCTCTCAATCGGCTATATTCCGAACTTGGAAATCTCAATGCCCAGAGCACAATAGTATTCCTCGATGCATGCTTCAGCGGAGCTAAACGTGACGGTGAAATGCTCGCCTTGGCTCGCGGTGTAGCTCTAAAGCCTAAGAAAGAGGCACCCAGGGGTAATATGATTATTTTCAGCGCCGCTTCTGATGAAGAGACAGCATTCCCATATAAGGAAAAGGGTCATGGACTTTTTACATATTTCTTGCTTAAGAAGCTCAAGGAAAGCAAGGGTAATGTCGAACTTGGCGAACTTGCCGACTATATCAAGACCAACGTAAAGCAACAGTCTGTAGTGGTCAATCGCAAAGTTCAGACACCCACTGTATCGCCAGCATCCAACCTCATAGGCACATGGCAGAAGATGAAGTTAGGACGAAATTGAAAACTGAACTTTAAATATGATACATTTTATGAAGAAACTGATTGCTATGCTTGTGACGGTCTTTTGTGCCGTCCCAATGATTGTCGCTCAGGAATCTGTCAGTGGTGTGGTGGTCGATAAGAAAGGCAACCCTCTGCCGGGTGTCAAGATCGAGGTCCCGGGCTCGTCTGACTGGACGGTTTCTGATTTGGACGGCACCTTCACACTCACGCCACCTTTTGAGTGTAATAAAGTGCTCGCTACATACGCTGGTATGAATTCACGCAAAGTAAAGCTCAAGAATGGAATGAGGATAAAGATGAAGGAAGAAAACTGGTGGACCCTCAAACCTGATAAGTGGAACCTATTTGTAAATGCTATAGTGGCAGTCCCTGATGGCCTGATGTCAGAGAGAAATTGCAATCCTGCCTACGGATTAATGGTTGGTATGGTCAAAAACTGGGGCTTTTATGTGAAGGGTAACACAAATACATTCGGCGTTAAGGCAACTGAAATCGAAGACTGGACTGGAGGCCTTATCGACAAGCAGAAGTTCACCTACCGGTCGATTACCGGAGGTGGCATTGTAAGGCTTGGCTGCCCCATACATCTTTATGCCGGTGTCGGATATGCTCAATACTCTCATTATCTTAGGACCCTTGACAACGAATGGTACCTTTATGAAAGATCGAGCCATCATAATGTCGTGGTAGACCTCGGACTACTATTAAGAATCAAAAGGGTGACAGTTTCTTTAGGATATTGCTTTGCTCCGAGGAATGAGGAATTAAGAGACGACGACTTCATTCCGGAACATAGGCCGATGGGTGCAGGAAATTTTGGAATTGGTTACACTTTCTAAAGAATTTGAAATATGAAGAAATATATTTTTATTCTCGCAATAGTATTTTCCGGGTGCCTTACTTCTTGCTATAACGGTGAATATGTCGTTCAAACGGGGTATCAGGGAATAAAAGATGTCACGATTTTTGGAAACGACATTGATGGTCAGACCATCAAGGACGACCTGATGGTTGTGATAAAAAATCAGACAACAAACGAATGGTCCAAGCCATATCATGCCGTCTATAATGAAGTGAGGAAGAATTACGATATTCAGGATCTTGATTATATAGTTCAACCAGATACATGGTATGTGGTTTACGCTGTGAACTCGACCGGTACAATATGGGATGGTAGTGGGTATGTTACCTTTGGTCAAGGTGATTACCAATATGGAGCCAGACAGATTCCAATCTGTTGGGGTGTCTCAGAAATGGATGGCTCAGATCCATATATTAAGCTTCAATTAATACCCTGGACATCAAGGATTACAATTGAATATCCTACTTCATGGGGTCAGGTTGATACCAAGGAATACGGACTGGCAATCTTTGACAAGTTGAAGCAACTTCCCGGCAGTTCATACGATATTATTACTCGTAAGCCCATTCAGAACTTTGGATCTTATTTTGGGAAACCATCCTCAGAGGCAACCCTAATTGCCGATGGATCGAAATATTCGTTCTCGTTTAACATTTTTCCGACCAAACTTTCTTCTGCAGATTGCAGCATGATACTATATCTTGTTGACGACAAGAAAGATGTGCCGTGTCCTGATCTTAACATAGAGGAGGGGAAAATTTATACAATTAGTTTTAATGAAAATGATTTGGAGATTTCCGAAGTTTCGGTCAAATATTGGGAAGAGATAAAAGGAGGCAACATAACAATCGTGCCAAATAATTAAAATGTTATGACAAAATATATAAAAATAAACTTATTGACTGTCTTTGTAAGTATGGCAGTTCTGACTACTGCTTGTGACAATCTGATTGATGACAGGACATCTGGAAAAACTACTGAAGCTTTGCTCGAAGTGGAAGTTAACGGACTGAATCCATTGTATAGATCCGTGATAGAGGGCTCAACACTGCCCGATGATTCAAGTTTTGGTATATATGTAGTTAATTCAGCTTCTTTTGAATTGATAAAAGATTACAGTAATGTAGAGACCTTTTATTCAGGTGGGAAATGCAGGCTAAGTCGAAATGTAGACCTTAGTTGTGTAGATAATACGTTTGTATACGCTTTTTATCCTTACACTTCTTCCGGAAACTTAGATTCTATTCTGATTGATGCTATTTCTCAAACTGATTATCTTTGGGGTAGAAGTGTTGCATCCAACGGTAGCTTGACTCATGTTAATGCATCCAACACAAAAGCAAATATTCACTTTGAGCATATTATGGCTCTCATAACATTGCGCATCCATAAAAGTGAAGATAATTCAAGAACTTACATGATTCCTTCAATATCTTTCGATGGTGATGGTTGGGCTCCCTTCAGAAGCGCCTATGTAAATGTGCTTGACAGAACTTTTGTTAACAAAAATTATGAGCAATTTCAACCTATAGAAGGGACGCTTTCTTCAAATACTATCGACGACACAAATGATGTAATATATGCAGATTTCCTAATAATTCCATACAAACCGGAATCCAACTGGCCTTTATGCATAAATTTCTCCGGAGAAAAACAATATTTCTGGGATGCAATGCCTGCCGGAGACTATGAATCCGGAAAACACTATATTTATGATTGTGTGATTCTTGCAGACAATACTCTTACTATAAAAAGCTGTCAAATAGAAGAGTGGAGTGTTATTGATATGCCGGAAAGGAATGCCGAAGTATTTTAATTTGTAATCTTTACCAAATATGAAAAGGATTTTAAAAAATAAGATTCTATATTTCGTTATGGCTTGTCTTGCTATTCTGACAGCCGCATGTGAGTCTGATGCGTTAGATAACGCCAATGGTATGTCTTCGAATGAAGATACCAGGCTTAAGCTCGATTTGAATAAGGAATGTATTACACGGGGAATGATTACATCCACTACTTTTCAATATGGAGATTCAATTCTTGTAGTCGTTACAGACCATGAAAATTCTGATAAAATGACCTTTGTCACAAGCGCAGTGTATAAAAAATATATCGGTTGGCAAGTTGATCCCAAAAATATTCTTGATTTCGGCGAACCATTCAATGGAAATGCTTGGACTACGGCCGATGTCTTTGTATATTATCCCTACTCTCTGGTGCATTCAGGTTTTGACAAAGACACTAAAACCATCAAACTGGAGAATCTTTTAAAACAAGAAGACATACTATATGGAAAGTGTGAAGGTGTTTCTAAGAATAATCCTACTGCAAATATTTCTTGCCACCATGCAATGTCTTGCATCTCTTTTTCTATATCGAATAAATCTGATAAGAATGCACACATAGAAAAAATCCAGATGGAACCCGGAAGTAGCAAATTCTTAGGCTACTCCGGCACACTGAGTCAAAGTGGCCTAACAGACATCAAATACACTTATGAGCAAACTATCGAATACTCTATCAATATTCCTGCCGGAGAAACACAAAATATTGACCTTCTCCTGGCTCCTACAGAAGATGCTTATAAACAAATGCTTGAAGAGGGGACCACAAGTGACAGATGGACAATGATAATGACCCTCAACGATACAAGGGTAGTTTTCGATATTGATCTTAGAATATGGCAGGCTGGGTCACAATATGTTTATCCTATAAATCTTCCCACAGATCTTCCTGAGTTGATGCCTAAAAAAGTATATATGTATGATAGATGGGATGGAAAACATGTCTATTATTCTAACATTAATGTTGGAGCAGTTTCTGAAACTGACTATGGGCGTCTTTTCGGTTGGGGAGATCCAACGGGTAAACTGACATCAGTGAATCTTAAAGATTATCCCTCGGCTACACCCCCTGTAAGCATAGCCGGAACTAACTATGATATTGCAACTGTTAACTGGGGTGGGAAATGGCAAATGCCTTCAAACAGTGATTTTTGGGATTTAAAAGTGAAATGTGAGGATCCTGAATGGATTGAAATCGATGGTGTTTATGGGGTTAAGCTTACGAGTAAAGTGACAGGAGAAAGTATATTTTTCCCTAAAGCTCCTCAAAGAGATGGAACTGCAGTCACTCATTATAATTCATCTTACTATTGGTTGGGTGAGCTTAATAAAGATGATAATACTAAAGCGGGAACTCTATACTTTGATTATAATACTATGTATACTAAACCTTTGACTTTTTATCCTACTGCTGGGTTAGAAAGATATACAGGGCTTCCTGTAAGAGCCATTTGGATAGATGATTGATCTTGTCAAAAGATTTATGAAAATTTCCTTCCCGGTATCATTTAGGTTATGTGTGCTTATTGTTTAGTCTATGGCCCATCTATGAAGTGCCCCAAAAAAGTTTTATGTCCAACTTTTTGGGAGCACTTAACTATTAATAGATAGGACCTAATTTCACCTCGGAAGTTACAAGTCTAATTTAAAAACTCCGAAACTGTTTTCCACCGGCTTTATGGACATATTAGTGCACCGCTACACGAAATCTAAGTTCTTTCAGTGGAACTTGCAAATGTTAGATTCTTTTATTATCTTTGCAGAAACATACCTAAATAACAGACATGAAACGAACCTATATCAACCTACTCGTGGTTTTGGCCATGCTTACACACGTAGTCTCTGCCATGGGTGCATCTAAGTCTATATCCGGACTTAATGCAAAAGACTTTAAGAAATATTGGGTGATTGAGTCAGAAGGTCCTTGCAAAGTGACCTTTCAAGGTGATACCGCCGAATTTATAGCACCTAAGGGACTCAGCGTCTGGCGTAAAGATAAGATGAGCGGTCGCACTGTCATCGAATACGATGCGCAGGTTGTCACGGATGGTCCCGACGACCGCCTCAGTGACCTCAACTGCTTCTGGATGGCTTCTGACCCTAAAGCTTCAGACCCTTTCAAGAATCTTAAGAAGAGAGGAGGCAAATTCGTAAATTCATACGCTCTCCAACTATACTACCTCGGCTATGGCGGAAATCATAACTCAACTACTCGTTTCCGTCGCTATACCGGCGATGAAAGAGGGGTTCAGGATGAAGCTTATCGTCCTGCTATTATTAAGGAATATACTGATGCAGATCATCTACTGAAACCCGGCAAATGGTATCACATAAAAATTACTCACGACGGGCTTCGCACTCAATATTTCATAGATGGAGAGAGAATCGTAGATTTCCGTGATCCTGCTCCTCTGACAGAAGGATGGTTTGCTTTCCGCACTACACTCAGCCGTACACGTCTGACCAATTTTTCATACTCATGCGAACCGCTACAAGAAACTGATGTGCCTCTTGCATGGGTCGGTAAAGCCCCGACTTCTGATGTCCCGGTCACTTTCGGTGTCCCGTTTGATGCAGGAGCTGTTTCCAAAACCACTCCTCTTGCTATAGCATCCGGCTCCAATACGATTCCCACTGAAAGTTGGCCGTTGGCTTTCTGGCCCGATGGAAGTGTGAAATGGGCTGCAATTTCTGGAACTGTCCCTGCAGGATCTGAAAATCTCACAGTCAGAATCGGTCAACAAGGGAAAAAATCCAACATCAAGGACAAGAAGAATTTGCTTGCAGAGGATGATGGAAATCGAATCGTTGTAAGGGCAGGTAACTCTGAAATATATATTCCTAAAGTTACTTCTTCAAGCCAAATAATAGAAAATATCATAGACTCTATCGTGACCGGGGGAGTGAAAACAGCCGTAGATGGTCGCCTTGTAGGTTCTGTAAAAGACTCACCAAATGTAGGCTCTGTCAAATCAACCGACATGAATAGCCGTCTACTTTATTCCGGAATAGAACGTAATGGGGCTGAACGGGCAGTGATTTATCTAAAAGGAGTCCATCGTTCGGATGATGGTCGTGAATGGCTTCCTTGGAATGTCCGGCTTATTGCATCCGGTACAAGTCCTGAGATAAAGATGACCCACTCATTCATCTTCGACGGTGACCAGGAAAAGGATTTCATTTCTGCCCTTGGTGTGGCATTTGATGTCCCGATGCGTGAACGTACATACAATCGTCATGTGGCTTTCTCTACAGCTGACGATGGCGTATGGAGCGAACCTGTGCAGCCTCTTGTAGGCAGACGTGTTTTACGCAATCCGACCTCCGGGCAATTCACTCCATCCGTCCAGGAAATGCAGATGAGAGGAGAAAAGGTCTTCGATTATACAGAGTTTGACGAAGCCGGTCAAAAACTTATCGACGAATGGGCTGAGTGGGATGGTTTCCGTCTCTCTCAGAATGGTCCCGATGGATATACGATACGAAAGAAAGCCACTCCAGATTCTCCATGGATCGGTACTTTTGGTGGGCATCGTGCTCAGGGATCGGTATATGCCGGTGATGTCACCGGAGGATTGACCATTTCAATGAAAGATTTCTGGCAATCTTATCCTTCCGGGCTCGAAGTTTCAGGAGCCCGCTCTCCTAAAGCTACAGTGATAGCCTGGTTTTGGAATCCTGATGCCACGCCTATGGATCTGCGTCACTATGACGACCGTCCTCATGGTCTTAACTCAAGTTATGAAGATGTGCAGGAAGGGATGAGTACGCCATACGGAATTGCCCGGACTTCAAGCATAACAATCCGTCCTGACGATGGCTACCGAGGAAAGGCAAACTTTGCAGCTAATGCTGCAGCTGCCGGTCTTGAAAGTGTCCTTCTGCCTACACCCGACTATCTCCGCCGTCATAAAGCGTTCGGTATCTGGGGCTTGCCTGACCGAAGCACACCCGCTCGTGCCGAAGTCGAAGACCGTCTTGACGATTATGCTGACTTTTATAAGCATGCGATTGAGGAAAACCGTTGGTATGGGTTTTGGAACTATGGCGACGTGATGCATGCCTACGACCCGGTGCGTCATTCTTGGCGTTATGATGTTGGTGGATATGCATGGGATAATACTGAGCTTGGTAGCAATCTGTGGTTGTGGTATCAGTTCCTGCGTACTGCCGATCCTGAACTCTGGCGTATGGCAACAGCAATGACACGTCACGCCTCCGAAGTGGATGTATATCACATAGGTCCTAATGCCGGTCTCGGTAGCCGCCACAATGTAAGCCATTGGGGATGTGGGGCTAAAGAAGCTCGTATTAGCCAAGCCGGATTCAATAGAATTATGTATTATCTTACTGCTGATGAGCGTCTTGGAGACCTCATGAGTGATGTGACCGACTCTGATCAGAAACTCTATACGATCGACCCTATGCGCCTCGCCCAGCCACGTGAGCAATATCCATGTACAGCCCCTGCTCGCCTCCGCTTTGGTCCGGACTGGTTGGCTTATGCAGGAAATTGGATGACAGAATGGGAGAGAACCGAGAATACATCCTACCGCGATAAGATAAAGGCTGGAATGAATAGCATTTGTGCTCTTCCAAGCCGCCTTTTTACAGGTCCTCTTGCTCTTGGGTATGATCCTGCTACCGGTATTATCACTTCTGAGTGCGATTCAACACTGCAGACCACTAATCATCTGATGACAATCATGGGAGGTTTCGAACTGAACAATGAACTCATGGAACTCATCCCTGACAAGGATTGGGAAGACGCATGGCTTGAACACGCCACTTACTACAAGCAGAAAGCTCGCGAGATTCTTCGCAATAAATTCCGGGTGTCGCGTCTGCAGGCGTATTCTGCGTGGAAGCGTGGCGACAAGGAACTGGCAAAAGAGGCCTGGCATGATCTTTTGACGACTGCCGAACATACTGAAGCCCCAAGAATGTCCGTTAGTATGATAGAGGGGAGTGAAGTCCCTGCCCCCATGCATGAAGCTTCGCCTATCAGCACCAACGATGCTGCCCTTTGGAGTCTTGATGCTATTTATATGCAAGAAGTGATCCCACAAGATTAATTTAGAATTTAGAATTTAGAATTATGATTTTGACGTTTATTGGTGGCCTTGGCCTTTCCGAAATATTGGTAATAGCTCTCGTAGTCCTTCTTTTCTTTGGCGGAAAGAAGATTCCGGAGCTCATGAAAGGGCTTGGAAAAGGAGTCCGCTCATTCAAGGATGGTATGAAGGAAGTGGAATCAGGCCTTAAAGACGATGATAAGGAAGAATGATCCCGGAATGACTTTCTGGGATCATCTTGATGTGCTGCGGGGAGTGCTTTTTAAAGTGCTCGCCGTAGTTCTTGTGCTTACGGTTGTGGCTTTCGCTCTCAAAGATGAGGTATTTGGTATCGTATTGGCACCCAAATCTCCAGATTTTATTCTTTATCGCTGGTTGTCCATGTTGTCAGCGAAATTTGGATTTAATGTCGTCGAGACATTTGAAGTCGAGCTAATCAATACCGGTCTTGCGCAGCAGTTTATGATCCACATGAAGACTGCCTTTTGTGTAGCCCTTATTGTCGCTTCCCCGTATATACTTCATCAGCTTTTTGGTTTTGTGAAGCCTGCTTTGTATGAAAATGAAAGGAAATACTCCATCCGTCTGTTGGTAAGTGGTTATATAATGTTTCTCGTTGGCGTAGCATTGAGCTACTTTATCATATTCCCTCTGACATTCCGTTTCCTTGGGACATATCAGGTTTCTGCGGAAGTGTCCAACTTGATTTCCTTGGAGTCATATATGAGCGTATTGATAATGCTCTGCCTGTTTATGGGGATTATGTGTGAACTTCCGGTATTGTCGTATATAGCGACAAAAGCCGGAATCATAGATCCCGGCTTCTTAAAGCGTTATAGGCGTCATGCGATACTGGTGATCTTAGTGGTCTGTGCAATAATTACTCCCACATCCGACGCCTTCACATTGCTGATTGTCTCCCTCCCTATATGGCTTCTCTACGAAGTCTCCATCCTTATATCTCGGAGAGCCGTTTAATCGTTTAAACAACTACTTACTTGCCTCGTCCTTTATCTTACCAAGAGCCTCTATCGGCGAGTAAGTATTGCGTGCTTTCGGGTTGAACGTGATTGTGACTGTGTCGCTGTTGGCAATGTAATTGACATACATATTAGTGCTGTCATTGCCTACAATCACCGGATTCCCTTTGGCATCAGTAGCGGTAAAGATACTGTCTGCTTTTTGGAAACCCTTTTCGAGCATCAAAAGATTCTTGATCTTTGTGCGGTTGCCGTTTTCATATACGAAGACAGCTGATTGTTCGGGGCTGAGAGCGTAGATGACGCGTCCGTCAAACTGACCTTTGCGGCTATCTTTCCCTTTGATGTCGAAATAAATAGCGTCATAAACGCCACTTTCTACCGGTTGCTCTGCATAAAATGCCTCGTTGGCTGCCTGAGCCTCAGCTTCTTTTTCTTTGTTGGCATTGCCGCCACAAGATGCCATAAGAAAAGCAAGTCCGCAGAGGCTTAAGAATTTAAATGTTTTCATGTTTTAGTTATTTTGGGTTATTCTCATATAGTTATAACATAACTTAAAGCTGAAAAGTTATATAATATCACTCCATAAGCATCTTGATTATGAACTATGCATTATGAATTATGAATTATATGGGCAACTTTTATCGGCAATACGTGTTATATTGATAAAGGAGGATGTATCATGATGGAGTGGGGGAGTTCTCTCCGGTATTGTTAAACCACCTTAAAACTCATTTACTATGGACGTTAAGATCAAAGCAATCCACTTCGACATCAGCGACAAACTCGCTGCTTTCACCAATAAGAAAATCGAAAAACTCGTCCGCAGGTTTGATGCCATTGGCGGCGTAAACGTTAATTATACTCTCGTGAAGCCGGAAACCAACAACAATAAGGAAGCCGGTGTAGAACTTATCATACCCGGGTCGGCTGCTATCTTCGCTTCAAAGACAGCTGACACCTTCGAAGAAGCTCTCGATTTGGCTCTCGTAGCACTCGAAAACCGTCTCGAACGTAATAAGGAAAAGAAGTGACGGATGGGACGCCTTCTCGACAAAGTAAGGATATTTGAATTTTCAAAAGTATGTGACCCGCGGGGCAACCTTTCTTTTATTGAGGAAGGTTGCCACGTGCCATTTTCCATTAAACGTGTATTCTACATCTATGATGTGCCCGGTGGCGAGACACGTGGCGGTCATGCCCATCGGGAGAATACTACCGTTCTCATTGCTGTCTCCGGCTCTTTCGACCTTCATCTCTCTGATGGTGAAGACGAAATGATAATCCGAATGAACCGTGCCAACAAAGGAGTCCTGATACCCCCCGGCGTTTGGGATTCAATGCACGATTTCACTACCGGAACCGTATGTCTGGCACTGTGCGACCATCACTACGAGGAAGAAGACTATATTAGGGATCTTGACGAGTATCATGAATTTCTTAAATCTTGCAGAGACTAATGCTCCTTTTTCTTCAGAGCTTATCGAAGCCGCTTCCAACGTAATCAGAAGCGGCTGCTATTTGCATGGACCGCAGACGAAGGCTTTCGAAGAAGAAGTTGCTGCCCAATGTGGTGCCAAATACGCCATAGGAGTAAGCAACGGTCTTGATGCACTAAGACTGATTATTCGCTCATATCTGGAACTCGGTCGTCTTCACAAAGGTGATGGCGTGATGGTTGCGTCCAACACTTATATAGCTACCGTTATTCCATTCACTGAGTTTGGTTGGGTTCGGGTATTTTTGGAGCCTGATGTGGAGAATTGGAATTTCGGTTGGAACGAAGG
>CAMWQY010000008.1 GCA_947176355.1 uncultured Porphyromonadaceae bacterium | reverse complement strand
CATTGAATCCGGCATCATAATATCTTTGAACTTCCGTAAAGATAGCCCATAGTTGCGGTACAGAATCCGGTTTTCCATAGATGTCTGAAAGAATACTGCGCTGGGCATTTATTACATTTCGAAGTGTCTCCATATTGTCGGAGTCGTCTCCTTTTCCCATAGCGACGTCGCCATCTCCTCGCATGCCGATAGTGACAATATTGTCATAATCCTTATTACGTTCCATGCCCTCTCTGAAGAACTTTTCAATTCTGTCAGGATTTGATTTATAGTCCCAAGCACCGATTTCCCCTTTCCTACGCGTATATTCCTTGTGTGCCCTCATCATAGGCTCGTGATGGCTTGTGCCCATCACTATGCCATATTCATCGGCAAGTCGTGGACACTCCGGATCATCCTCATTGAAAGCTGTGTCCCACATAGCAGGCCAAAGATAGTTGGCTTTCAGACGGAGCAAAAGTTCAAACATTGTGGCATAAGCCTTTGAATTGACCCCTCCATGCCGATTGACACACCATCCGCCGAACGACGGCCATTCATCATTGATGAAGATGCCACGATATTTCACTTTAGGAGAGGGTTGCACCACTCTTCCTTCATTATATTCCAGTCTGTCTTTATGTGACACCGGCACATCAGCCCAATAATACCAAGGGGAGACTCCTATTTTTTTACTAATATCGTAGATTCCGTAGATTGTGCCTCGTTTGTCACTTCCTGCAATAATTAGATTTCCATCGATGACATCTGTTACGTAAGACTCCCATTCCCCTTTTACTGAATCAACATTCAATTTGCCTTGGTCTATAAGGGTATCGATAAGTTTACTTTTCCCAATGGTTCCGGCTATAATGTTGCCTTTTTTTATTGGACTGTTAGGATAGACCGCCGATTTTACACCGGTGACTTTACCAATGTCATCAGCAAGGTCGGAGGCTGCCCTGCGCACTCCGGACCAATCATTTTCATACACTACAATCGGAGCAACATTACCCTTATCAGCAATGATAAAGTTTTGTCCGCTTTTTTGGGCTGTCAATGGCATCGTAATAATAAATGCCAGTATGACAATCAGACTCTTTTTCATGGTATATTAATCGGATTTGTTTGGAATTACAAATTTATAAAATTTTGTATTCTCATAAAAATATGTGGCTTCATTATATGTAATTTAATAACTAAAGTTGGATTAGTTAAGTATTTTATATTTGTAGTGGGAATTGAATCATATTACCTTTATAATAACACGTCGGTATGAAGTCAAGGGTATTGAGCCTGAGTCCGTACATTCACAAATTAGATGTATTTCCCTATCTTTTATGTCTTCAGGTATCATTATTTCAGTATTTCCTGATGGAGTGTATTCAATGTATTCTTCAGATAGAGAACTACCGGCTTCAGGCATAATCCACCATTTGTATTCAAGTCTATCTCCATCAGGATCTTTGGATCCTGATATGTCAAGCTTTATTCTATCGCCTGGAAAAGCATTGATTTCTATTGGTGATGTCCCTCCGATGCCGTTTATGACCAACTCCGGATTACGGTTGCCTTTGCCATTGGCTGCCCATTCCATTCGAGCAGCGAAGTTATTGAATACTGCAGGGTAGAAGTATTTCTCGTATTTCTGAGATATATTCTTTATTCTCGGACGCATGTTGGTAAAGCAGTATGTTACGCTGTCGGGAGAAACCTCATGCCTGAAATAACCTCCCCAGCCGCCATGCTCTGGATGTTCCGGATTGTTAAGACCGTTCGGAAGTACGAATAAGAAACTTGGAGTATCACCCTCGACTCCATATTTATATTTCGGATAGATAGAACCCATATTTCCTTTTGTCTGTATCTTTGATTCATATGCTGGCCAGTTAGAGACTCCGATTCCATTCTGTGATAGCCAGGCGCTCTCATCCCATATAAAGAATAGGTTGTCACCGAACGTCTTCCTCATCCACTTATGGGAACTTATATCATATTGTCCTCTCTTCATCCAGTCTACGTCCTGGTCTGTTATGGTATATATACGGATTTTGTCAAGCACTTTATCCAGTCTGTCCTCATCACCTGTTTCTTTCAACTGCCACAATGCCTGTGCGGCAGTGTTGCCGCCTCCCCAGACCAAAATCCAAATAGGACGGGGATCATTTTCCTCTGCAAGCTGAATAAGCATATCGCTTCCAGGGGAGACATTGTCGTTTCCAAGAAATTTTACACCAAGATGACGACTCCCCATACAGTGTCTGCTTCTAATGTATTCCGCACTCGGCCAATATCCTATCTCCTGTTGACCAGATTCTTTCTCGATCGGCCAAAATCCTTTCTGACTGGAGCGGTTCATGAGATTCGGAAGATCCTTCTCATAGGCATCAATCACTGTATGGAGATATGAAGCCCATTCATCGCTATAGGCACTCCCACCGCTGTTCCATCCGGAAGTAGTGATGATAGCCTCTATTTCAAAAAGGTCAGCATGGGAGAGAAGCCTTACCATCGACTCCATATCATCAGGTTCTCTATCACCGGGAGCTATGTCTGTAAGCACTACAATCCTCGGCTTCAGTCCATCATTCACTTCTAAAGTAGATTGGTCTATATTTAAAGTTTTTGCACAAGCATCCGCCATTACAGACATAGGAAATATTGCCGACAGAGCAATAGTTCTTAAAAATAGCTTCGACATATTGATTTATTTTTTATCTTTAACAATTATTCTCCTATATGAAGTCAATTTAGGATTTCCATCGTCTGATACCTCAAGAATCACATGAATACCGGAAACTCCGATTCTTTCAGGCAAAGATATACTACAATCCCGCTTACAAGAATCTTCGATGATTATCTTTCCTTCATATTCCGAGGGTTCTTCATATATATACCATAAATATTCAAGATTATCATTATCAGGATCATATGACCCGGAAGCTGAAAGACTAACCGTTTCCCCTGGATTCGTATAAAGATAAACAGTGTTTTTTCCCATATCTCCGTTAAATCCAGCAAAGGGATGATGGTTGGCTTTCTTAAAGTCTTTTTCCTGACTCCATATCATTCTGGCGGCAAAATCATTGTGTATTGCATCCTCCCATCTCTTTATAGCATGATTTCCCTCCGGAGCACTACCTATCATATAATAATCGTCGAAAATAGCCTCACTCTTTCCACTTTTCTCAATAAAGTCCATTCCCCGTATATTCTTAACTTTATCTCTGGAAAACCTACCACCCCAACCACCATATTCAGGATGTTCCGGATCATTGAGACCATTAGAATAAACATACAGGAATGGCGGAGAATCCCCTTCTGTCGCCCATCTTCGGTTTGGATAATGAGCTCCAAGCGGCAATCGATTCTGAATGTTGTCATTAGTCCATTGGTCGTTAGGAGCCCACCCGTACACCTCCTTATTTCTGATATAGAGAATATCCGGATAGTTTTTGGCAATATATGCCCCGGCATCATCCTGTCCGAGGATATCATATATCCTAAGTCTTGAAATATATTTTTCGAAGGCCTCGCTATCGGTGTTATTCTTCAGTTTATACAAAGCCTGAACCACTGTATTCATGCCTCCCCATGCGGCAATCCAAAGCGGACGCCCGTCATCTTTCCTTATTGCATCTACTATCAAATCTGAACCAGGTGAGTCCTTGCCTTCACCGACACCTTCCATATGGGGTTTGTCCTGTCCTTGAGCAATGACGGATCTTAGATATTCGGGAGATGGATAAGCGGAAGAATGAATGCTAAGCGTAGGTAACACCTTTATAAAGTCGTCGACAGTCTGTCTTAATTTTTCTGTCTTATCCGGATCGTCCACCCATGCCTCCGAACTTATCAGACCCTCAACATCAATCCTATCTGAACAAACAAGTAGATGAATCATCGATTGAATATCATCCGGATCACTGCCACCAAGATCCGTTGTCACTATAAGGCGTGCCTTGTCGTTTGACTGGGAATAAGTCTGTTTGGAAGTCTCTAAAGTTGTCGGAAACCCATTAGATGTAATTGGACTTAGCAATAGAAAAGCCCAAATAAACAATATATACTTTATTTTATTCATAGGTTTTGTTTTGTTCTTTTAAATTTTTTTTGCAAATTTGCACAAAAAATTCCGATAATACAACCTGTTTTTCAATAAAAACTACCTGAATTCCGATATTTCATGGATTATAAATCATTCGACATAGATAGAGAAGAGCTTAAGCCATACGGTCTTACCTGTGAAAGATGGGTTCCCCGTATCATGGCAAGATCAGACCGTCACAACGAAATTGAACTGAACTTCATAAGATCAGGATCAGTATCATATTTCTTTAGAGACAGGATAGTCACGGTTCCACCTAATAGGATAGTTGCATTTTGGGGTCTAATTCCGCATAAGATTATCTCCCATGACACCGACGATTACTACTTCGTTTGCACGATTCCTCTGTCAATGTTCCTAAATTGGAGATTGTCTGAACGCATGATTAAAACGATTTTTTCAGGAGAAGTCCTTGTAGATTGTACGGAATCAAATGGTGGTTATGACGAGTATTTGTTCTCTATATGGGAGCAAGACTTATCCTCTAATCAAAACCAATTGGCATCCATTCTGGAGATTAGGGCCAGATTATTAAGATTTGACACAGATTATAAGGTGTTGTCACAAAATGTATTGTCATATTCACCTGCAGCTGCCAGGATTGAAAAGATGACACTATATATAGCCAGAAACTACGCTGAAAGCATCACCGCTAAGGAAATCTCAGAAATAGCCGGGGTCACTACTGACTATGCAAACGCCATCTTTAAGAAAGCTTTCGGGCATTCCCTTATGAAGCATGTAATGATAGAACGGATTAATCAAGCCCAAAGGGATCTTCTATTTACAGATAATCCCATATCCAATATTGCTATGGATTGCGGTTTCAATTCAATCAGCTGTTTCAATGCCGCCTTCAAAAATCTCAACAAATGCTCGCCAAGTGAGTATAGAAATAGCTTCCTTAAAGATATTCATAGATAATCGTTCGGGTCTTAGCCACTGATAAGCTGTTATTTAAAATTAAATCAGCATAAAGTAATATTCACAAAAACATCCCAGATGGGCAGTCTTTTTAGCATCCTTCAATCTCCTGAAATTGTGATTCTAGTTAGTATATGTTACGAAAACTTACGGATATGTGAGAGAAGAATGATTGGGATATGACATATTTTTGCTAAATTTGCATTCAAATTAAATCTAATATCGAATGGAGAATAGTGTTCGTATATTGACTTTTTTGATGCTGTCAGTAGGATTGCTATGTTGTCAGGCTCAATCTCATATTGCAAATATGGCGGAAGGAGAGCACCCGATGATAAAAGGAAATTTTAAGGATTTTGGAATCGAGAACAATGATACCATCCTAACTCTTGACTGCAACGAATTTTTTTCTGACCTTAAGACAAGTCTGTTTTATGCAGATTTCAGAAAGTCTTTCGACATGACATTCGATGCCCAAGTCAATACGAATCTGACTGAGCAGGTATTCGTCTGCAAGGAAGGAACACGCTATAACGAGGCAGCCGGAATAATGGTTGGTTTTGATCCGACCGTAGACCGCTTTTTCGCAGAGATAACAGATTCCAATGGCAAAGAGCATCGAATATTTGTCGGAGATAAGATAAAGTCCGGAGAATGGATTAAAGTCAGGGTTAAAGGAGTTGCTGACGAAGAATTGAATAATTCGTCGCTTAGTTTGTCCGTATCTTCGGATGGTAAGAAATGGGATGAATCAACTTTGGAGTATGCGGGTCCTGTAATGCCGGCAATGGCAAGCCGTTGGGTAATTGGAAGAGGTTATCCCGGAGGTTTCCCAAATTCTCTTCAGGTAAGAAAAGGAGCCATAAAAAATCTATCAATCTCAGGCTCCGGACGTCAACATCTTGCCGGAGAAAATCCTATCTTCACGGACAGATATACTGCTGATCCGGCATGCACGGTGATCGGTGACCGCTTGTACGCTTTTGTAGGAGAGGATTGTGCGTCGCCCGGTGGTTGGTTTACAATGCCACATTGGGTGGCTTATTCCACCAAGGATATGAAAAACTGGGAATGTCATGGGGTAGTCCTTAAAGCGTCAGATTTCCCATACGCTAATCCTAACGGAGCTTGGGCGGGGCAAGTAGTGGAGAGAAACGGGAAGTATTACTATTATGTCACTCTTGATGATATGCGAAATGGGCGTCATGCTATAGATGTGGCTGTAGCGGACAATCCTCTTGGTCCATATATCCCTGCAAGGCTTGACCGCGATCCACTCATCACAGATGACATGACCCCCGATTCCCACAGATGGAATGCAGATATCGATCCGACAGTGTTGATCGATGATGATGGTCAGGCTTGGATAGCATGGGGCAACGGGGACTTCTATCTCTCGCGTCTGAAAGATAATATGATAGCACTTGAAGGTGAGGTGATGCACATGGGAGTTCGCAATGTCTCGGAAGGACCGTGGCTTTTCAAACGTAATGGCAAATATTATAATGTATATGCAGCCGATGCACCCGGAGTGCAACCAGAACAACTTGCATACTCAATGGCTGACAATATCACCGGGCCATGGGCTTACGGAGGTCTTATTACAGGACCGGCAAAATTCGGTTTTACGATTCATCCATCGGTCAATGAATTCAATGGCAAATGGTATCTCTTTTATCACGACGGTTCATATATGCACGATGGAGAGCCGGGAGGTGATTGCCGGAGACAAGTGTGTATCGAACCTCTTTATTTTGATGAAGAAGGAAAAATCCAACCGATTACGCTGACTGAAACAGGTATTTTTAAAGAAGAAACTAAATGACAATGCGGAACATTCAATTAAATCTTTATAAGTATTTATTTATACTATTCCTTTCAACATCTTTAGCAAGTATGGCTAATGAAAAGCATGATTGGGAAAATCCTCAGGTGTTGGGTATAAATAAGCTTCCTTATCATGTCACTCTTGGATTGCCATCTGAAGTTGGCAAACGCACAGATGTAGTCAGTCTGAATGGGGATTGGAAATTCTTTTGGTCTCCTAATCCCGAAAGCAGGCCTGTTGGATTTGAAGCGGAAGGGTTTGATGTCAGCAATTGGAATAATATTACTGTTCCGGGAAATTGGCAAATGCAAAATTTTGGAAAACCAATATATATCAATATGTCTTATCCATTTCAACGTGATAGACCAAGCGTTACATCAGAACCTTCCAAAGATTGGTATGCTTACGAGCATCGAAATCCGGTAGGAAGTTATGTGACAGAATTTGAAGTTACTCCTGATATGCTTAACAAGAACATTACCTTGAGCTTTGAAGGTGTAAAATCAGCCATGTATGTATGGGTAAACGGAGAGAAAGTGGGCTATAGCCAGAATTCAATGTCACCCGCTGAGTTCGATATTACATCTTTGATACGTCAAGGCAAGAATCGTCTCGCTGTCGAGGTTTACAGATGGAGCGACGGAAGCTATCTTGAATGTCAGGACATGTGGCGACTGAGTGGAATTTTCCGTCCTGTGAGTCTTATAGTGCGTCCAAAAGTGCATATTGCAGATTTTAAAGTAGACTCAGATATTAACGATGATTTTTCAAAAGCTTCGGTCAAGGCTACTGTGAGTCTGTGCAATACAGGTGATAAAAAGGAAAAAAATGCCTCCGTCACTTTTGAAATTGATGGCAAGAAGATAAAGAGTAAACCGATAGAAATCTTGCCGGGTGATACTGTTGATGTCGAACTTGAGTATGACATTGAAAAGCCGAAGTTATGGTCGGCAGAGACTCCGGACCTTTATCCTTACTCCATTTCCTTGAACGATAATAAAGGAACCTTGCTACAGAATTATAACTGGCGTCTTGGAGTTAGAAAGGTTGAGACAGATGGTGAGATTTTCAAGATCAACGGTAAGAATGTCAAGTTGAGAGGTGTTAATAGGCATGACCATCATCCCCGCACCGGACGATGGGTGGACGATGCTACGATTGAGAAAGATCTGCGTATGATGAAGCAGGCTAATATCAATTTTCTTCGCACATCCCACTATCCCGACCGTCCTATTCTCTATGAACTTTGCGACCGTTACGGTATTTATGTCATGGATGAAGCTTGTCAGGAAAGCCATGGCTACGGATATGCAAATGAAGTGATGGGGCATGATCCTGAATGGAAAGATGCTCATGTAGACAGAGCAGTCTCTCTTGTATCTCGCGATAGGAATCATCCCTCCGTAATATTATGGAGTCTTGGCAACGAAGGTGGAGTAGGTTCTAATCTTCAAGCCATGCACGACACTATTGTTGCAATGGACTCTTCAAGACTTCCTTTCTATGACGGCAATCCCCGCTATTCTGCACTCCATGATGAAGGATATCCGACTCCTGAAATGATGAGGCGTAATGCACGTGAAATCTCTGACAAGCCATATATTGCTCGCGAATATTCTCATGCTATGGGAAATTCTGTGGGTAATTTAAAAGAATATTGGGATGTCATATATTCCGATCCTTCAATTGCCGGGGCTGCAATTTGGGATTGGGTAGATCAAGGGATAGCTAAGCCGATTGATGGCTCACCATTGCGTCCATCATCAGATATAAATTTAGATGATGATGAATTCTGGGCGTATGGTGGTGATTTCGGTGACCGACCAAATGACTCTCAATTCTGTATAAATGGGCTTAATGGACCAGATAGAGTCCCAAATCCTCATTTCTACGTTGTCAGACAAGTTTATCAGCCTATATGGTTTGAAAGGGATGGTGATTGGGTGACACTGACCAATCATGATAGCTTCACTCCTCTTAATGCATATAATTATCGCTACGAAATCTTGAAAGGTGGAGACAAGACTGAAGAAGGAACACTGATATTGAAAGGTGACAAGATAAGAATACCGAACTACACGAAAGATGACTCAGGAGTGTGGCTCAATGTCTATGCCTGCCTGAAAGATTCAAAGCTTTGGGCAGAAAAAGGTCATGTCGTGGCTTCAGATCAGTTTGAGCTTGCTCCATATCAGTCAAGCAAATCATCATATTCCGGCAAGACACCGAAAATGACTCGTAAAAATGGTAATATCATAGTAAAGACTGATGATACCGAGATTACGATAGATGAGTCAGGAGCCCTTTCTTCTTGGAAAAAGGATGATACAGAACTTCTTTATGCTCCTTTAGAACCATATTTCTGGAAACCGACCAATGATAATCAGAGTCAAAACGGATATTACAGGGAAAAGATGGCAATTTGGAAAGATGTAGCCTCCAATCGAAATATCAAGAAAATTAAAACAGATAAAAAAGATGGTAAAGTCGTGATTACTGCGAATATGAGTCTTCCCATAGGAGCGGATTATGACCTCATCTATGAAATTTATGGAAACGGACAAATTAATGTTGCTGCAGAATACAAACCGCTTTGTGATACAATCCCCCTTATACCTAAGTTTGGAATGCGAATGCGAATTCCTAAGGAAATGAGGAAGATTGATTATCTTGGAAGAGGACCATGGGAGAATTATCCTGATAGAAAACATGGTTACTACATTGGACATTACTCAATGCCAATATCTGACTACCAACATGATTATATAAGGCCTCAAGATAACGGAAATAGATGTGATATCCACTATTTATCGCTAAAATCTGAAGATGGAGGTAAAAATATTCGTATAGAAGCTAATGAAAAACCTCTCTGTATCCGTGCTTGGGATTATGGAGAAGAAGATATAAAGAACGCTAACCATCCATACGAACTTAAGAGAGGCAATTTTATAAATGTTAATATCGACTCAAACATACATGGTGTTGGTGGCGTCGACACATGGGGAGCAGCAACACTTGATGAGTATACCATTTCGGGTAATGCCCCCCATTCTTATTCATTCACTCTTTCAGCAGAATAATCATAAATCTTACTAAATAATCATGAAAGAAAAAACGATCAAATGCTTTCTTAAAAGCATGATTTGTCTGACATCAGTTTCTGCTTGTTTTTTAGCAAGCGCACAGAATCCTATATCTCAGACAGAATTTACTCCTGACCCTGCTCCGCTCGTAGTCGGCGATACACTTTATCTGATCACCGGTCACGATGAGATGGAAGCTACTCCCAATCAGTTTGTAATGAAAGACTATCTCGTTTTCGCCACGACAGATATGGTAAACTGGACTCACCATGCTCCAATATTCAATGCAAAGGAAATGTTTGGTGAGCATGAGAATGCAAATGCTTCCCAGATGGCATATCGCAATGGAAAATTCTATTTTTATCCGTCTACGAGTGGAGTCCCTGTTCTTGTTTCTGACTCCCCATACGGTCCGTTTGTCAATCCTCTTGGAGGTAAAAACCAGCTTACTTATCCGGATGAAACCAACTATGGAGGGCACGGATGGGAAGATATAGATCCCACAGTATTCATTGACGACGATGGTCAAGCTTATCTATATTGGGGAAACAATGCTCTTTATGCTGTCAAACTTAATGAAGATATGATCAGTAGAGATGGCGATATCAAGGTATTTGAGATAAAGGACAAGGATGCTTTTGGTCCGGATTATGAGGAAGCTCCATGGTTTACGAAAAGAGGGGATAAGTATTATCTCGCATACGCTTCATTCTGTCCGGAAGCTACCGACTGGGCATGGGCTGACTCTCCGCTTGGACCATGGAAATATGGCGGACAAATCATGCGCGCCTTCGAGCATGGAGGTATGGGCAATCATACCGGTATGTGTGAATATAAAGGACAGTGGTATTTCTTCTATATGGATGAAGGTTTACCTGAATCTCACAGCCGTCGTCGCACTGCAAGCGTAGTGCCTTTCAACTTCAATGAAGATGGGTCGATACCATATATACATCATGACAAAAGGGGAGTGCTGAAAAGCGTCGACCCGTTGAATCCATACGTGCGTCAGCAAGGTGAGACAATTGCCTGGGAAGAGGGTATAGGTATAGGATATGACAACATTAACTGTGTATATGTCAATAATGTAGATCCGGGTGATTGGATCAAGGTAAGGGAAGTCAATTTTGGGGAAGGTGCAAAGTCTTTCAATGCCCGTGTCAGAAAAGGGAAACCCGGATCAAAGATTGAAGTGCGTCTTGATGCTCCTAACGGAGAACTGCTTGGCATAGTAGATTGTGCTACCGGCAACGATTGGAAAGAAGCAGGATGCAAAATCAAGAAACGTGATGGAATCCACGATTTATATTTTGTGTTTGACGGCAAAGGCAACGACTTGATGGAGTTTGACAGCTGGCAATTCAATCAATAATTAGAAATGCATAATTCATAATGCATAATTCATAATTGACTTTGTCCAAGCTAAAGCAAGTCATAAAGCATAATTCATATTCTATGTAACATTCTTGTAGGGACGCATGTCTAGTGCGTCCTTTTCTTTTTTATGTAACTGGTCTCTATCATAAAGTTTTTTATCGGTTGCATTTCAGAGACTGACAATTATGCATTATGTATTATGAATTATGCATTCTACTTATAGTCTTACCGTGAAGCAGGTTGTGGGTTGAGTCTTTAAAGAGAGGGTGCCTCCAAGATGTGTGATTATACGGCGTGATAGGCTGAGCCCGATTCCACTTCCGGAAGGGCGGGTAGTGAAGAATGGAGTGAAAATATGCTCAGCTGTTTCTTCTGAGATTAGTTCGCCGTCGTTGGAGATTTGTATCTCAACTGATTCGTCAGCCTTTTCAGCCGCTTCTATAGATATGTTTTTAGGATTAGCTTCTATGGCGTTCTTGAGGATATTGATAAGCACACGGCTCAAAAGAGCTTCATCAGTATAGACCATCAATTCAGGAGGAAAGCATGTAAGTTCGATACTTATTTGCTTTCCTTTTATATAACTTTCAGTTATTCTGATACTTGATTCCAAAAGTGGCTTAAGATATACAGCCCTCATTCTTGCTTCAGGCAAAATGCTGAATTCTCTGAAATTCTTCACAAACTGCATCAGAGAGCGACTGCTTGATGAGATGGTGTCAAAAGCTTCATTAATCTCTCTGGAGGATGTTTTGCCACCCATATTCTCAGCTATGGATTGTATTGGAGTGAGTGAATTCATGATTTCATGAGTAAGAACTCTTGTAAGCTTCTCCCAAGATTCCACTTCTACCGCTTGCATTTGTCGGCTAAGGTCTGTAATAGTCAAGAGAGTAAAGCTCTTTTCGTTGACCGTTACATTTCCTTTTTTTATGTTCAAGTCTGAAAATGATTGATGCGGTATCTGACAAATATGGGTAAGGGCGTTGCGATTTAGCAAGCGTAGTGCAGCCTCATTGTGAAGTATTATATCCCCTTTGGCATTTGCCAGAGCCAAACCAATGTCTGTCATATTTATTACATGCCTTAAGAATGTCTCATTTTTGCTTGCTTCAAGAGTCAAAAGTTCAAGATGTTCTACTATGCGATTGAGCATCTCGTTGGTTTCTTGGTCTTCCTTATTCACTTCACTTGTAGGGAATTTATATGAGAAATCTCTGTTTAGCGTAGCTTCCATGACATATCGCATCTTCTTGCTGAAGCGTTTTACATTGCTAAAAATCATGTATGCACTACAAATAGAACCGACTATCAAAGGTAGCCAAAAGATTTTTTTCTGTGCAAGGAAATATCCGGCTCCTATAGCCAAAAGCAGTGTCAGTATAATCCATACAGACGGTAGCATATACCGATTTTGCTTGAAGTCAGATGCCATATTTACGCAATTTATTATATAGAGTCTGCCGGGTTATGCCAAGATGCCTCGCCACTTCTGACATATTTCCACCATGCATTTTTATAGCCGATGTTATTGCGTTGCGCTCCATTGATTCAAGTGTGGTAGATTGCCCGGTTGCTGCAATTTGCGAATCATGAATGTCAAAATCATGTATATGGAGAGTGTTATCATCTGATAGTATAAGGGCTTTTTCTACGGTATGCTCAAGCTGTCTGATATTTCCCGGCCACGACTGTGAGCAAAGTCTTTCCATTGCATCATCTGATACTTTTGCTTCAGGCTTAGAATAGATACCCGCATATTTTTTTACAAACATATTGACGAGTGCCGGTATGTCTTCAGGTCTGTTCCGGAGTGGAGGAAGTTCGATGGTGACTGTATTGATACGGTAGAAGAGGTCTTGACGGAAGTCACCCTCGGCTACCATTTGAGGAAGATCACGGTTTGTTGCACATATAAGACGTATATCAATGTCACGAGGGGTGTTGGTGCCAACTCTTATGATTTTTCTTTGTTGCAGTGAGGTGAGCAGTTTGGCTTGGAGATGATATGGTATATTTCCTATTTCGTCAAGAAAAAGTGTGCCTCCGTGTGCAGTTTCGAATTTTCCGGCTCTATCTGCTTTAGCATCTGTGAAAGCTCCTTTGGCATGACCATAAAGTTCACTCTCAAACAGAGTCTCAATGACGGCACCCATATCTACTATTTCTATAGGTCCGGACGATCTGTTTGACAGACGATGTATTTCTCTTGCCAATAGATCCTTACCTGTACCGTTTTCTCCGGTTATGAGTATATTGGCATCCGTTGGTGCCACTTTTTCTATGAGCATGCGTACTCGTTGCATTTCCGGAGATTCACCCCATAGCATCTGAGGGCTTGATGTCTTTCGTTGTGCTTTTGTCTTTCCACTGCCAAAGGCGTTTAGGAGGGTTTCAGAAAGATTTGCATTGTCAAAAGGTTTCACAATAAAATCCGTTGCCCCAATCTTCATTCCTTCTACCGCAAGCGCAACATCAGCGTATGCAGTAAAGAGTACGACTGATATTTCCGGAGATATGCGTTTTATTTCTCTGAGCCAAAATAGACCCTCGTTGCCGTTGTTGATAGTTGCTCGGAAATTCATGTCAAGAAGAACTACTTGTGGCATGTGCTTTTTTAGCAGAGTAGGTATTGACGATGGATTTGACTCGGTGATTACCTCGTCAACTTTAGTGCGCATCAACATCTTGACTGCTGAAAGCACATCCTTATTATCATCTACTATGAGCAGTGTCTTCTTCATTGTGCAAAAGTAGTAAAAATTTTTTTAACAAACAAGTTTAGTTATGATCTGAAAAAGGACGCACAAGGCGTGCGTCCCTACAAATATATGTATTAGAGTTGTGTCTTCTCTACGACTTTGCCATCGAAAAGATTAATAACTCTATGTGTATAGGCGGCATCATGCTGTGAATGAGTGACCATTACGATTGTAGAACCTTCGCGGTTTAGCTCTGTGAGAAGCTCCATTACCTCCTTGCCGTTGACAGAATCAAGATTACCTGTAGGTTCGTCTGCCAGAATAAGCTCCGGCCGTGTTACGACAGCTCGAGCTATTGCAGCTCGTTGTTGCTGACCGCCGGAGAGCTGCTGAGGAAAATGCTTGGCACGGTGCTCGATATTCATACGTTTAAGAGCCTCTTTCACTCTTTCTTTCCTCTCTTTTGCCCCTATCTTGAGATATTTGAGGGGGAGTTCAACGTTTTCCTCGATGTTGAGTTCATCAATCAGATTGAAATTTTGAAATACGAATCCGATTTTCCCCTTTCGGAATGCAGTGCGGTCTTTCTCCTTCAGATTTGTTACTTCCGTTCCATTAAGGGAATATTTTCCGGCTGTTGGATTGTCGAGGAGTCCGAGAATATTAAGAAGCGTTGATTTTCCACATCCAGAAGGTCCCATAATGCCTACGAATTCTCCTTTGTTGATGTCGAGGGAAATTCCACGGAGAGCTAATGTCTCCACTTCATCAGTACGGAATGTCTTGGTAAGGTTTTCTATCTGTATCATTGTTTAGTTGTTTAGTTGTTTAGTTGTGTAGTTATTTGAGTGAATTTATTGGGTTGGTGTTGGCTGCCTTAAAGCATTGTACAACGACAGATGCAAAACATATAAGGATAGCGAGAAGGGAGGCTATTGCATAGATCCACCAGTAAATTGATATGCGATAGCTGAACTGCGAAAGCCAATCGTTCATGACATAATATATTATAGGAATTGAGATTGCAGCAGCAATTAGGACGTATAGCATGAATGGCTTTATAAGCATTGTCAATACTTCTTTGCTTGTGCCACCCATTACTTTGTGGACGGCAATGTCGGCGGCACGTTGGCGAACGTAATATGTACTCATCGCCATAAGTCCAAGCACTGAAATCATGATTGCAATTATTGCGAAGATTGTTAAAATTATTGATAAGCGATTCTGATAATCGAAATCCGCTTCTATTTGCTGGCTAATATATGGTTTCTCAAACACTAAATCTGAAAAATCATTTGAATATACATTTTCAAACACTTTTTTGACTTGTTCAAGTGCTTGCTGAGGATCTCCTGTCGTCTTTATGTTCACGTCCCAAGGGTTAAAACGAGAGTCGGCAAATAGTGGCGCTACTATTATTCTCACGGGATGTTGATAGGTCAAAACATTACCTATCTTGAAGTCTTCTACGATGCCGGCAATAGGTCGACTCTCGCCAAAACTCGGATAATCTGTTGCATTTTCATCAAGACCGAGTTCATATATCGCTTGAGAATTTAAAAAGTGTTTTGGGGTAGAAGCAGTTTTATTGTCTTTCTTAATTTTCAATCCAAATAAATCCATAAACACAGAGTCCACTATAAATTCTTGAAAGGATATAGTTCGTCCTTCCCAAGTAAATGTGTTGTTGTTTCCTCTATTATGTGGTTCACCTGCTGAAAAACTGACATTTTCAACGCAACTGAGCTTGAGAAGTTCTTCTTTGAATAGTAAAGCGTCTTTCTGTTTGTTTTCTGTATGTTGAAAAGGAATACTGATTATACCTTCAGGATTATATCCAAGTGGAGCTTCAATCAGATGGCGCACCTGAAGATACATTACCAATGCACATGCTATCATCACGATCGTGGTAATATTCTGTATCACAATGAAGATCTTTCCAAAAATCATATTTGATTTCCTACGGAAAGCACCTTTTACGGCTTCTATAGGTTTCATAGAAGAAAGCAACAGTGCAGGTATTATCCCCGATGTTACACCCATTATTAAAAGTATGACAATTAAAAATATAGCAGTTGAGAAGTTGATGCAGCCTGCAATATCAATGGGAGTTTTTAGAAGCACTGACGCGTATGGTTGCATCAAAAATGCGAGAGCAATTCCCAATAGCATAGAAAAGGCACAAAGTATGATACTTTCCGCAATTAATCTCCACATAATTTGAATACGATCTTCTCCAAGTAAGCGTCGCGTAGCCATTTCTTTTGCACGCTTTCCCGCAAGAGCTACGGTAAGGTTGATGTAATTCATTATTGCAAAAAGAAGAATTACAATGCCTACACTAAAAAGGAGCTTAATCATCTTTTTATCTCCGAAATTCACGTGTCCTGACGTTGATGCCGAAAAATAGCTGTCGGAAAATGGGAAAAGTTCAAGACTAATGTTATCTTCCGGGAGGTTTAGGATCCAATAATCTTTTTTAAGAGCGTCATTATATATTTTTTTATTTTTTGTCAGATCATGTCCTTCTTTTGCCAGTAAGATAAGGTCGGAACCGGTCGCATTGCCCATATTGGGGTTGACTAATGAACTATTGACATACTTCATCATCGAGAAATTCAGCAGCATGTCGACAGGTTTTTTATCCCATGTCATGAAAGCTGTATTTTTCATCGGTTCCATGACACCGGCTACTACAAAAGGTTCCTCCTCTACGTTAAAAACTATGCTTTTGCCCATAGGATCACCTTCTCCCCATACCTTACGGGCATATTCTTGAGTTACAACAATATTTGAAGGATTGTCAAGTACTGTCTTTGGATCTCCTTGAATGAGTTTAAAGTCAAATATTTCAAAAAAGGTAGAATCAACAAAATAGCAATTTGTCTGAATGTTTTTATTATCATAATTAAGCCATCTGCTGTTTCTGAAGATCCCTGTTGCAGACTCTATCTCGGGGAATTTGTCTTTAAGGAGAAATTGTAGATACCAATGAGCCCCCATGGATTTATCTCCATTGAAATTTAAGCCAACATAATATATACGGTTAGCCTTAGAATGCTGCTTGTCGACATGGCTTTCCTGCCAAGTATAGCAGCCTATAAGCACAACAAACATCATGCTTATTGCCAATCCAAAAACATCGATTGACGTATAAGCCTTGTTTCTACTTAAAAATTTAAAATACGATTTCATAAGATTTATTTAAGTTTCGTTTTATACAACTTGAGGATTACCTGATATGAGATTGAATGGTTATGTTATTTTGGAATAATTAATCGTTAATCGTTAATCGTTAATATTGTGGCATCTCCGTATGACTCATATCCGTTGGTGATTACACGTTCTCCGGGTTCGAGCCCTTCAAGCACCTCGTAGTATTCAGGATTCTGGCGGCCAAGGCGAATGTTGCGTCTGTATGCCTTTTTGCCTGAAGAATCGACCACGAATATCCATTTCCCACCAGTTGTAGAATAGAATGTTCCTTTGGGTATTACTACTGCATCAACCGGTTGTCCGAGTTGAAGACTAAGATAGCAGGTCTGACCACTTCTTATCATTTCAGGAGTTTTGTCGGTGAATACGAATTCCACTTTGAATTTACCCTCTTTCACTTCAGGAAATACCTTGCGAAGCCGAAGACTCATGTCTTTATCGTTTCGAGCAGATGTGGCTATAAGATCTTTATGTACACGGTCGAGATAGTGTTCGTCTATTTGACCTGTCACCTTATAGTTAGTCAAGTCGTTGATTTGTCCTATCTTCTGTCCGGCACTGATACTTTGACCTAACTCCACATCAAGAAGTCCCAGTTCTCCGTCAATAGGACTGACAACGTTCATTTGGTCTTTACGCTTGCGAATTAACTGAATGTTTCTTTGCATATTTGCAAGATTATCTTCCATTTGGTCCACTTGTGCCAGGCGGTATATGCTGTCTTGGTTGAGACGTTGATTTATGAGAGTCTGTCTCTTTAGAGCCAATTCATAATCCTCCTTCGCCTGGAGAAAATCTTCCTTGGCTATCAGCTTATCATCATAAAGCTTCTTCTTCTGTTGGAAAGCGCGTAGTTTTCTTTGCACCTCCAAGTCGAGTTGCACTTGCTCAGTGTGGTTGTTGAGACGGTCTTGTTCCATTGATATTTGGGTGTTGCGGAGTATGTTTTGCTTTTCTGCAAGTTCAGCCTCTGCATTTAATATCTGAAGATCAAGATTACTATTACTTAATCTGATGATCACGTCTCCTTTGCGCACCTGAGAACCCTCTTCGACCACTTTTTCCATGACTATCCCACCTTCTTCAGGACTAATCTGAACAGTGCTGATGGGCTCAATCCTACCATCAACCCTCACGTAGTCATCAAACTTTTGTGATCTTACGTCTGCTATATTAAGACCGGTCCTTTCTACTTTATATGTAGAAGCAATGTCGCTTGTGGCAAGCCATATTATCAATGCTAAAGCAATGATTCCACAACCTACATATATCCAGTGTTTTGGCTTAATTCCTTTAATTCCTTTAGGCCTTTCTATCTTTACATCCATAATCTGTTTCCTTTATAATATTCTACGAGTTTATCCTTCAATAAGTAAAGCATTTGTTTTTGAAGCAGTTCCACTCTTGAAGAGTAGTAAGTATTTGCTGAAAGCTGAAGATCAATTAGCGACAACAGTCCTTCCTCATATTTCCTTGTGTTTAGGCGATATGCTTCTGAATCCGCTTCCACTTTGGACTTCAACGAATTTATTTCCATTGCATAACCGTCTCTATCCATTACCGCAGCTAAAATCTCATCATGTAATTTTCGTTGTTGTTCGTTGAGTTGTTCCTTTGCCTGCCGGTAAGCATATTTGGCACGTTTCAACCCGGAACTATTACTGAGTCCGTTGAAAATTGGTATTGAAAGAGTGGCAGCGATATACTCACCTCTGTTGTTTCGGAATTGATCGCCAAATAAAGGCGCTGAATAATTCCCACTCATATTTTTGTAATAAGATGTGGAGATGCCTGCATTCAGACTTAGACTTGGCAATAAGTATCCTTTGGCTACCTCGTATGAATATTTACTTGATTTCACTTGCATCCGGGCATTCAGAGCCTTTGGATTTATGGCGAGTGCAGTAAGGTAAATACTTTCCGGATTATCGTTTGTCAAGATTCCAGAGTATATATTATTGACAGTGTCGATGGAAAGGGATTGATTTTCCGGAAAATTCATTGTAGATCTCAAAGTCAGCATTGCCTGAGCGAATAGATTTTGTTGATGCACTAATGAATATTTGTCGCTTGCGACATTAGCTTCAGCTTCTACTACTTCCGGAACTCCCTTCAGTCCCAATTCCTCTTGAGCTTTTGTGAGAGCAAGCATTCCCTCACTTTGAATTAACTTATCCTCAGCAATCTTAATGGAATTCTGATAGTAAAGGACATCAGCAAATGCCATCATCGCAGCTATTGCACTGTCGTCGCGCTTCATCTCAACGGCATTAAGGTATCTTTTCCTTTCGTTTCTGGCTTGACGATATCGGTTTAGAGTTACGCCTCCGTCAAAAAGGGTTAAAGATGCGTATAAACCGTAGCCGTTGTTGAAGGTCGTGATGTCGTTGTAGGTGTTTGTCTCCGGATCGATATTACGTCCCCAACTAAACTGAGTGCCTACTTGTGCGGATATTGAAGGGAAAAAGTCTGCTAATGCTTCATTCCGAGTTGCTGTGGCAGAAGCTACATCCCACTTTGCCTGGACTACCGACGATGCATGGTCGGCAGCGTATGCCATACACTGCTCAAGGCTCCACAGTTCTTGCGCGGAAACTGTGAAAGCGAGAGCGATTGATATTGTTGTAAAAATTTTTCTCATAACGCTGATAATACTTTCAATCAGCGTGCCAAAAATCTAATTAATTGATCGTTAATCGTTAATCGTTGGTAGTTGAATAAAGCGTGTCAA
>CAMWQY010000007.1 GCA_947176355.1 uncultured Porphyromonadaceae bacterium | reverse complement strand
AAGAAAGGTAATAATAGTTAAAAAAGACTAATATTGGAGAAATTTCGTAATATTTTAGGCATATTAACGTCATACGTAATGAATATCTAACTAAATGCCCAAAACGACATGACAAGAATCAGCAAGATAGCATTGTTGCTGTTGACTTTAGCAACTGTATCTCCTGCAATTGCACAAAATCTGAGAGTGAAAGGATTAGTCTGCGATTCCATCGGCGAGCCGGAAAGCTTTGCCACATTAAGAATATATCTTCTTCCTGACACCATAAAGCCAAAGGCTACCGGGACTGCCAATGAAGACGGGGCTTTCAACATTAAACTTCCTCAGGAGGGAAGCTACCGAGTAAATGTATTGTCATTCGGCAAGCAAGACCTTAACAAAGACATTGCCGTCACCAATGAGTATCCCACTGTGGATCTTGGTAAAATAACAATGACCGAGCAAACCAACGTTCTCCAAGAAGTTACAGTGACTGCTCAACGACCTCTCGTCACGAAGGAAATTGACCGCATCGGTTATGATGTGCAGGCTGATGATGAAGCCAAGACTTCACAACTCGATGAAATATTGAAGAAGGTGCCTCTCGTAAGCGTTGATCCGGATGGAACCATCAAGATCAAAGGCTCCACAGACTTCAAGGTATATAAGAACGGACGCCCGAACAATTCTTTCTCACGCAATGCCAAAGATATCTTCAAAGCAATCCCGGCTTCAATGATCAAAAAAATTGAAGTGATTACAGATCCGGGGGCTCGGGAGGATGCCGAAGGAACCACAGCAATCCTTAATATCGTGACGATGGAGAACACCGTCATCAAGGGTGTGATGGGAAATGTCAGGCTTTCATTCTCGAGATATGACGACTATCCCTCCGGAAGCGCATGGCTACAGACACAGATTGACAAGGTCAATTTATCCTTTTATGGGGGTTATTCTAATATCTCCAAAAGAAAACAAAAGAATAGATCGGAATCTCTGATGAAATATGATGATTCCGGCAATGAAATGCGTTCTGAAAGCACCGGTGAAAGTCAGGGCGGGCTCGGCTATTTCGGAGTTGAAGGGAGTCTTGAGTTAGATACTCTCAATCTTATCACAGCAGAATTCAATGGCTACACTTACTCACTTAAAACCAATTCCCACGCATTTAGCTCCATGACAAGCGGAGCCGGAGATCTCATATACTCATACCGAAACAACTATATATCGAATCCAAACAGCTACTTCGATATTGATGGAAGCTTCAACTATCAGCGTTCCACAAGAAAAAAGGGTGAGACACTGACTTTATCGTATCGGGTGTCTTCGACCAACCAGAAGCAACACAGTATATCTGAATATGAAGATGAACTCAATATGCCTGTTCCCTACACCGGGACTTCAAACGATTTTACACTTGATTTCATAGAGCATACGGGGCAGTTTGACTGGACACGACCTATCAACGATATAAATAAGTTTGATGTAGGCTTGAAATATATCAACCGTAACAACCATTCTATCAACGATCAAGACTATTTTGGCTATCAGGAACTGCATTCCGACTTCATACACAACACCCAAGTGTTCGCTATCTATTTTGACTACCGTCTGAAATGGAAAAAGCTTGGCGCACGAGCCGGACTTAGATATGAGTATTCACGCCTCGCCGCCAAATATCGCGACGGAAGCAATGAACCATTCAGCAGCAACCTCAACGACTGGGTGCCAAATGCAGCCATTTCCTACGATATAAATGATGCCAACACCTTGAAATTGTCTTATTCTACACGAATAAACCGCCCCGGTATCAGTCAGCTTAATCCGGCAGTAGTGGAAACCCCAAATAGCATTTCATCCGGAAATCCTGACTTGGGATCATCGCGTTTCCAATCGTTAAATCTAAACTATAATCTTATAGGACGCAAATTCAGTCTCGATTTCAGCACTTCATATAGTTTTATGAACAATGCCGTCATTTCAGTGCAAGAATTGCTTCCGGGGGACATCATAAAGTCGGGATATGCAAATTCAGGACATAATAAATGGTTTAACATTGCGATGTGGATGAGCTATACTCCATGGAGCAAAACATCATTTATGCTTAATGCCAACCTAAACTATGCCCATAGGTCAAATTCTTCACTCGACATAACTACATCAGGTTGGGGCGGCCATGCATTCTTCAGAGTACGTCAACAGCTCCCTTGGGATCTTGCACTTTCCGGTCATCTACAATTCTATCGTTCCACCCCGGATTTATATTCTATTGACAATACAAGAATTTCCGATCAGATGTATTATGGATTGGAACTGCAGAAATCATTGCTTAAAGAAAAACGACTCAATATCTCATTGAATATCCAGAATCCATTCGGACATCGTGTTCGCGTTTCAGATTCAAGTCCGAGGAACACAGGATATTCAGGCTATAATAGATATTACAACTATAGAAATGCCAACAACTTCAGCATTTCTGTCAGCTATAGATTCGGTTCGCTTAATGCATCGGTGAAGAAGACCAACAAGTCGATTGACAATGATGATGTGGAGAATCGGAAGAATTAATTTTGAATTGAGAATTGAGAATTGAGAATAATTGAGAATTAAGAATTGAGAATTTCATAAAGCGCCTCTCCGAGGCTACTGGATTATGATAAAAACACCAGGCTGAAGCCTGGTGTTTTATTATTATCATCAGGTCTCCGACCTGATAGGGGGGCTTGCTCTTTAATGAAGCTTTAGGGGTGGAGGAGGCGGATGTGGTAGATGCCGCCGGAAGACTTGTCTTTTTCAGTCTGGAACTTGACATTGACTGTCTTTTTCCCTTTGACAAGTTCTGCAGGAATCTTATATTCTTCGTCTACGAAGCCATTTTTGTTCCATTTGCCTACATTGTCGACTGAAGCGAGAGGTGTTTCATCTACAAGGATCGACATGTTTCCTATTCCGTTTTCATTGCCCCAGTATCTTACGCGAAGAGTCAGATCATCGCGATCGCCTGTATTCATGATATAAGAGAAGTATCCACCATTAGAAGCATCACGCCAAGGCTCTCCGTTGAAATTGCCACTTGCAGATCTTTCTGACTTCATCTGATGGTCAGCTTCGGGTTGCTGCTCACCGGTGTTGACAGCATCGACAGTACGCGCATCAAGGGCAAGTTTCATTTCCTCATCGCGACGAGCATCTTGCTGGTAGGCAGCATACTCTTTTGGCGACATTGAGAGGAAATATAGAGTGTAACGGGAATCATGGATGCCATTGAATGGTTCGAGAACTACATTTTTACCTCCGTTTTCGAAGATACCATTTGTAGTGTAAGTCATACCACCGGCAACGTCAGGCTTAAGCGCATTCAGTTTCTTTACAATATCCTTTCTATTGCCAATCAGTAGCGGAGTATCAAAAACTGACACGAGCGGACCTCCTGCTATATGCCCCCAACGATGATCACCTGCCACCAAACCGGGCATAGGCACATCAGACTGAAGTCGAGCGGCAAGCACTATCGGACCTCTTACAACACTTACATAGCTTGGAAGATAATTCAATTCCTCTACCTCGACATGCATTGGCAATGACATCTCTACCACATCGCCATCATTCCATTCTCTGTTGAGAGCAATGTAAGAAGAGGGATCAGACTTGACATTTACCTTCTTGCCATTGACCTTGACAACAGGATTCACACACCAGCCCGGATGACGGAGATTGAGAGTGAATGTGCTTGGATTATCAACTCCAACCACTATCTTTGTTGCTTCTTCTTGAGGGAAATTGTTAGTTTGAGTAAGTTTGATGCCCTTGTCTTTCCAATTGAGTTCGGAAGGTATGAAAAGATTCACCCAAAGTGAGTCGCCTGAATGAGTATAAATAAACTGACCATACTTGCCATGATTCTCCATACCTGTACCGACACAGCACCACATAGCACTGTTAGGCTGCGAGTATACTCGATAATGACCGGGACGCGCAGGGGTGAAATAGACATAACCTCCATGCTCGGGATGCTGTGTGGAAAGGATATGATTGTAGACTGCACGCTCATAGAAATCTGCATACTTAGCATCAGGATTCATACGGAAGAGTCCTTCGGTAAGCTTCATCATATTGTTGGTGTTGCAAGACTCCGGACCTTCACGGTCATCAACATAGCTTTTGGCATCAGCAGCAGAAGCGAAGTGCTCACGACGACTGTTACCACCGAATGACAGTGAGCGATTGTTGACAACTGTATCCCAGAAGAAATCGGCAGTCTTGTGATATTCTTCATCACCGGAAACTTCTGACACCCTCTGATAACCAATCACTTTAGGCACTTGAGTATTGGCGTGCATATTATCAAGGCGATCGACGCCATTATGAAGGTTATCATAGAGAGCATGGTGAGTGAAGCGCTTTGCAGCTGTGAGGTATTTCTCATTGCCTGTGATTGCGTACGCATCGGCAAACACCTCATTCATACCGCCGAACTCATTTCCGAGCATTCCTTCCATCTGCTGGTCGGAAAGATTCGAAATAAGGTCAGCACCCCAGTCGCAGAGATTCAGGAACATGTTGAGGGCAGGTTTCGATCCTGTATAAACCCACGCATCGCGAAGACCGGCATACATTTTGTGGACATTATACCAAGGCACCCAATAATCCCAGACTTTTCCACCGTTACCTTTACGAATTTCTTCCCAAAGGACGTCACCATTAGGAACTCCCCCGATATAGCCGTCGTTGCGGGCAGCCGCACAAAGGGCAAGTTGGGAAATAACATAATCCAAACGATCTTTCAGACGCTGGTCGCCGGTAGCGGCATAGTGGATGGCGAGAGCTGATATGTAATGTCCACCTACATGACCGTCAAGGCCAGCCCAGTTGGAAAAATCTGCACCTTTTGGTTCAAGACCGGCTTCTTTGAAATAAGGAGCGAGAAGACGATCTGTTTCGTAGCTGAGAAGAGTTTCCACGTTAAGATTCATCGCATCTTTGAAGCGACTGTCAAGAAGTTTCACGTCTTGCAACGGGAACTCGTTGTCATAAAGAGCCGACTGAGCCGAGATGCTTAATGGCACTGCAGCTACAGCCAACCCAAAAATAAGTTTCTTAATATTTATCATTGTCATTATTGATTGAATTTCCAAGAATCGAATTGGAGGAGGTCAGAGCCATTGCCTGTAAAGACGAAATAGAGGTCGTGGATTCCGTCGCGCTTTATTGTCTTTGCTTTTTTCTCTGTCCAGTTGCTACCGGAAGAGGCATCGAGAGTGGCAATGAGTTCACCATTGGGAGCATCCAGATGGACTTCGATTTTTGAACCGGGTTTGCCGTTGCGGACACGTGCAGTGAAATCTTTTGCACCATCGCCAAAATTCACTTCACGGAGCTTTATATAGTCTCCGGGATCGACTTCAGTGACATAAACACAATCGATGTTGTCATAGCCGATATTGATACCCTCTTCCCAAGCAATAGTCTCCCCTTGCTGACGAACGTATGGATTCAGCGGATCTGCACTCTTGAGCACTCCCCTCTTGTCATGATGCATGTAAGGGAGCGAGCCGTCTTCATTGAATTCAAAGGGAATGACGCTCGTGGTGCGACGCTTGCTATGTGCTGTAGGAAGACCTTCATCCATATAGAAGAAATACCACTGACCCTTATACTCACACATGCCGGTATGATTGCCCATTCCGCCATGTTCAAAAGCACGCATAAGTTGACCACCATATTTCCAAGGACCGAGCGGAGAATCTGCCCATGCCCAGTCAGTAGCCTCCGGACAGAACGATGCGTATGCGAGATAATATTTGTCTCCACGCTTTGCAAGCCAAGGAGCCTCCTCATAGTCGGGCCCGAAAGCTTCCTTATCCTTGATTTCAAAGACTTTGATATCTCCATCATAGCTGATCATATCCTCGTTGAGCTTGACTGCATATAGGGCATTATTGCCCCAATACATGTATGCCTGGCCATCATCGTCAATGAGAACAGTCGGGTCGATATCTTCCCAGCCGTGTCCACTATAGTTGGTATCTTCTGAATTGATGAGGAATTTCTTGCCACCAAGCGGATTTGTGAAAGGACCGTAAGGGGAATCCGATACGAGTACCGGGATTCCGAATGTGGAGGTATAATAATACCATTTGCCATTACGATAAGCCATTTGGGCAGCGTAGGCACAGTCTTTTGTGCCGAAACCTTCATTGTTGAAAACCGGAGCATGATGAGTCCAGTTCACCATATCTGTAGTAGTGAAGCACAGGTATTCACGCATCACGAAGTTATCCGGGTCGGCGGTGATATCGTCACAGCCGGTATAGAGATAGAGAGTGTCGCCCACAACTACAGGAGCCGGGTCCGGTGTGAAGTGAGTTTGGCAGATGGGATTCTGCGCAACGGCTAAAGACGATGCCAGTAAGAGAGAGAGTGAGAATAGAGACTTTTTCATTGTGCGCGGGTGATTTTGTAGGTTTGACCTGGGGTTGTGTCGAGGTCGTATTCATAGACTTTGAGAAGGAGAGGATAGGCTTTGGATGTTTCGGAGCTTACCTCGGCATCAGCAATCTTAACAGGAGACAAAAGAGGATTCTGAGTTTCACCTTCAGCCACAATCAGGCCTTCCCCTTCCAGAGGTACGTAAGAACGAAGCCGTAGCTTCCCTCCGATATTGGAATGGATATTAGCTTCAGCAAGCTGACCTTTATTCCAATTCATATCCACCGTATAGTTGCCTCTCGCTTTGAGACCTTTTACTTCACCTTCGCTCCAAGTGTCAGGGAGAGCCGGGAGGAGTTGGACTGCGCCATCGTGGCTCTGCAGGAGCATTTCTGCGACTCCGGCAGTAAATCCGAAATTGCCGTCGATCTGGAATGGAGGATGTGCATCGAAAAGATTCGGATAAAGACGACCTTCACCTCCACCGGAATAGTCTATCTGGGCAGACCCTGGAAGGAGAGTCACAAAGTTATTGATAATCTTGTCGGCATGATTGCCATCAAGGAGACGTGCCCAAAGATTAAGTTTCCAACCGATGCTCCATCCGGTAGCTGCATCACCACGTTGGATAAGAGAGTTCTTAGCACCAACGAAAGCATTCGGTGTTGAATTGGGAGTGATCTGATTTGAGGGATACAATCCGTAGAGATGCGATACGTGACGGTGCTGATCTTTCGGATCGTCTGCATCTTCGGTCCATTCCTGAAGCTGGCCGTAACGACCTACTTTCATTGGTTGAAGTTTTGAGATAGCATTCTGGAGTTTTGCCAAGTATTCTACATCTTCACCGAGGATTTCTGCACACTTCAAAGTATTCTTGAGAGCATCGAAAGCTATCTGATTGTCCATCGTGCATCCGGCTGTGATCCAGCTACTGCCATAGCCGTGTTCGGGCGACATCGAAGGAGCAGTGACAAGATACCCTGTACGGGGATCTTCCACCATAGCCGACATATAGAAATCAGCAGTACCCTTAATCGCAGGATAATACTTTTTCAGGAATTCCTTGTCGCCGGTGTATAGATAATGATCCCAGAGATGAGTGGCGAGCCAAGCTCCACCGTTGGGCCACATGCCGTATCTTGCTTGGTCGACCGGACCGCATACACGCCAGGCATCAGTATTGTGATGAGCAACCCAACCGTCTGCTCCGTAAAGTGTCTTAGCGGTCTCGGCTCCTGTATGGCTGAGGTCTTCTATAAGGTCAAAAAGAGGCTGATGACATTCAGAAAGATTAGTGACCTCGGCAGGCCAGTAGTTCATCTCTGCATTGATGTTAATAGTGTATTTGCTATCCCATGGAGCGTAGTTTGATTCATTCCATACGCCCTGAAGATTAGCAGGTTGACCTCCCGGTTGAGATGAGGAAATCAAAAGATAACGTCCATATTGAAATAGAAGAGCGAGAAGAGAAGGGTCATAATTGTTCTTGAAATCGGCTACCCGCAAATGAGTTTCCTTATCAGAAGCTCCGGATGAAGGAAGAGTCAGAGACACACGGTCAAACTGCTGTTTGTAAGCATCAGTATGTGCAGCCGATGCAGAGGCATAGTCCTTCTTCATTGCATTTTTGAGAAGATTAGCCACGATTTTTTCGGGATTGCCACTGATATCCTTGTAGTTTACATAATTGGTAGCGGATGCGATATAGAGGGTGATATAGTCGGCATCCTCTACGTTGAGCATCCCCTCCTTGGCAAATATTTTACCGTTGCTTTTTACACGGACGCCACATTTAGCCGTGAGTCCGGCGGGAATCCCCTCGTGCTCACGACCGGGAACTGTGATATCCATTCCTTTGCCGTTCATCTTGACAGTGCCACCTTCGGGAGTGTCATATTCGAGGGAAATATTCAGTGCCTTACTTTTATCGGCAGTAAGATTTACCATTATCACGCCGTCAGGAAGGGATGCGATCGTCTCTCGCTTGAAAGTGACATCTCCTACTTTATAGCTCACTTCAGAGACTGCTTTGGAAATGTCAAGTTGGCGTCGATAATCAGTTGCTTCGGCAGCGTGATTAAAATTGATAAATAAGGAACCGAGAGTGAGATAGCACATGCCGTGGTGAGGAGTCATGTAGTACTGATTGATCAGTTTTTCGGCTTCTTTTTCCTTGCCATCAAAAATGAGTTGGCGGATTTCCTGAAGATGCTTTAATCCTTCGGGATTATTATTGTTGTGCGGACCTCCTGCCCAGAAAGTCTCGTCGTTGAGTTGGATTCGTTCACGGTTGACGCCACCGAAAATCATGGCCCCCATACGGGAGTTGCCTACCGGAAGAGCTTCAACCCAAACTTCTGCGGGGTTGGAGTACCATAGAGTGAGATCTTCTGCAGCTTTAGCTGAGATAATACTGACAAGAGTAAGAATTGAAAGTATTAGATTTTTAATTTTCATGAATTATGGTATAAAATGTTTTATTTGCAAAGTTAATAATAAAGATTGGAATAGCAAGCATTAGTATGTAGCAATATTGTTTGATGAGGGGAATGAGGAATTGGAATTTGTCGCATTTGGGTTAGAAATTGTATATGTGGCAATAAATACCCTATAGCCATGGAGAGGCTATAGGGCATTTATTGAGTAACCACAGGTTTTTGTGGGTTAGTTTTTGACTGTGTGGGGCGCATGCGGAGCATGCTTGATTACGTTGATTTACTTGGAGGGAGAGGCTACCATTACTATGCCGCCTCGGGGTTGGAGGTGGATGGTGGTGGGGAGGGTGGCTGCGTTAGAGATTTGCCATTTGGAGGGGCTGTCAGGGGTTGCGTCTTCGAAGAGCTGGATGTTTACATTGCCATCTTTTAGATTTAGGCGGGAATAGTCGAAGTCTGTAAGGTCTACAGGGGCGTCAGTGCCGTTGATGGCTGAGATCCACCATTTGTCACCTTTTTGTCGTGCCATTACCACGTATTCACCCGGGTATCCGCCAAGGAGAATGGTGTTATCCCATGCCGTAGGAAGATTAGTCAGATAATCTTTTACTTCTTGTGGTTGCTCGAGGAAGCTTTCGGGACGGTCAGCAAGGTGCTGAATACCTGATTCATATAGAGCGGTCAAAGCAAGCTCATGGGCATGAGTTGTGATGTGTGGGTGCTGTGAGTCAGTGAAAGCACAAGGAGTATAGTCCATCGAACCGATTACATTGCGAGTAAATGGAAGAGTAGCATTGTGGCAAGCTGCCTTGTCGGTAAACGTAGGAACGTTATTATACCACTCAGCACCATAAACAGATTCTGTAGTGATGAAATTGGGATATGTGCGTTGCCAGCCTCTGGGTAGTGGTGAGCCATGGAAGTTGACAAGGAGGTGATGACGCGCTCCGGCTTCGAGAAGTTCCTCCATAAACTTCCAGTTGCGGTTGGTATCGCCGGAGAAGAAATCTATCTTGACTCCTTTGACACCTATATCCTCACACCAGGCGAATTCCTTCTCAAGATCTTCAGGAGTATTAAGTCTGTATTTGGGAGTGGGGGCACCGTCGACCCATCCGATTGAAGAATTATACCATATCATAGGTTTCACATCCCTTAATATGGCGTATTCCACTGCATCCTCGACGGTCTTGCCGTCTTTCATTCTATCCCATTCGGCATCTATAAGTACGTATGGAAGTTTGAGCTCGTATGCAAGGTCAATGTACTTCTTTATGATGTTGAAATCGTCAGAACCATGATTATAAGCCCAATAGACCCATGATGCGACTCCCGGTTCAATCCATGAGGTATCATCGAGCTTGTTAGGAGCAGCTATGTCTGTAACAAGAGTTGACTCTACAACATCGGATAGAGTGCCGACTATGAAAACTTGCCAACCACCATCTTCCGGTCCGTCAGGTTTTAGATCGAAGCTATTATTGCCAAGGGCGTACATGCTTACGCCGGCATCTTTCGAAGTGATACCGGATTCTGTCAGAAGACCGAAGATGCCATTCTTGTATTCTACGAGGGCTGGGTATCCTATACGCTGTCCTACTTTCAATTCCTGATCTTTAGGGAAGAATCCTTCGTAACAGTCGGTCCAGTTCTGAAGCCAGGTATGTTCGGGATTGATGAGCTCTATCTTGGATGAACCTTTCTTCTTCCAGGCGAAACCGTCTTTATAAGTTCTTACGCAAAGGGTATCTCCTTCGGAAAGGAGATACTTATGTTCTTCATAGAAGTTAAAGCAATGACTCTTCTTGCCCGTAAGCATCTCATAGTTGATCTCAACGTTTGAAGGTACGCCTATAGATTTCGCTTCACCACATTGGAGCGTCAACACTTTGAGAGGCTTACTTTTGTAATCCTTCATGCAAAGGAATGTCACACCTTCAGAGCTTTCATAAAACTGAATAATACTTGATTCTGCAGAAAAGATAGAGAAGAGAATAAGTAATATCGAGAGTATTTGATTTTTTTTATTCATTTGATAGAGACCTAATGACTTGTTTGACTCGGTGGGACGCATGCGGAGCATGCTCTATTACGTTGTTTGACTCGGTGGGGCGCATGCGGAGCATGCTTGATTACGTTGGTTGACTCGGTGGGACGCATGCGGAGCATGCTTTGTTACTAAAGGGTGATGTTGAGGCGTTTGCCTGAGTATTTTACTTCTTTGGATGTGCCGTCGGGAAGCACTACTTTGAAGGTGCGTGTCTGGAGCATACCGTCGTAGGAGCCTTTGCGGGCGTCGATGGTGAGGGTACGCTTTTTGTCGTTCCAGTTCATCGGGATTTTGGTGAATTTGCCTTCGAGGTAGTTGAAACCGTCGCCTTCATCTTCATACAAAACAAATTCTGCGTTAGCTCCGGGATAGACATTGAGTGTCAGATAGTCCCATGGTTTTTCGGAAGTGTATTGCATGTCTTCAGCAAGTGGTATGATGCTTCCGGCTTTTACATAGAGGGGTGAGTATGCGAGAGGAGCATCTGCCTTTACAGTTTCGCCTCCGGCAAACTTCTTGCCTGTCCAGAAATCATACCAGTCAGTACCTGCAGGGAGGTATACGTCATAGACCTTCTTTGCTGTCCAGTCTACTACTTGCCAACCTTCGGCGTTCAGGTTTGCATCCTGTTTGTCCCATCCGGTCATCTCGTTGGTCTTTACTACTTTTTCCTTAGTGTAGAGAGGGTCAAGAACCGGGCAAACGAGAAGACTGCGTCCGAACATAAATTCCTTGCCATTGTCCCAAGTATTCTTATCGTGCTTGAAATCCATCATTAGGGCACGCATGAAGCTGTCGTCGTTAGCGCTTACCCGGCGTGCTGTGCTATAGATATATGGCATGAGACGATAGCGTAGCTTAATTGCATCGACAAGTGCATCATATACAGGCTCTCCCTGCTTTCCGAAATAATATAGTTCACGATATGTATCCGCACCATGGCTGCGCATCATCGGAGTAAAGGCACCGAACTGCATCCAACGAGTATAGAGCTCTTGGAACTGAGGATTCTTTGAGCCGGAAGTTGGATCCCAATTACGGTTGTAGCTTCCTGAGAAGAAACCGCCTATATCAGTATTTACATTTGGATTGCCGGTTAAAGTATGATTGAGTACCAATGGGACTTGCTTACGGAATGAATCCCATGAACTGCCGACATCACCACTCCAGGACTGGGAGCCGAAGCGCTGCTGACCGGTAAAGTAGGAACGAGTGAGGATGAATGGACGTTTCTGATTGTCTTCAGCACGCTGATGAGTGTCGACACCGCCTACACACATGAAGGGGAAGAGATTGCGGACAGAGCGATACGAACCGAGAGCAGACGGTTGGTCAAGGTCAGAATCCTTATATTGCATGTGATCAGGGTCGGTAGAATCCATCCACCATGCATCTATACCCATTGAGTGCAGACGCTTCAGATGATTCCAATAGATATCGCGTGCCTCCGGGCTATAAGCGTCATATACGCGCACCCCGGAAAGATAATCGCGACGAGGAGGCCATTCGGTGAGTCCTGATTCGGGCCATGTCTCGAAGTCGAAGAGGAGTCCCTTTTCCTTAAGTTCCTTATATTGCTTTGTCTGCGGACCAAAGCTTTGCCAAATGCTTATGCTGATGTGGGCATTGTTGTCATGCACTTTGTCGATCATTTCCTGAGCTCGGTCGAAATCAGGGTTGATAAACTCCATGGCATTCCAAGTATAGTTACTGCCCCAATACTGCCAGTCTTGAATGATACCATCGAAAGGAATACCAAGCTCACGATACTTATTTACGACTTCAAGGAGCTCATCCTGGGTCTTGTAGCGTTCGCGGCTTTGATGGAAACCATACGTCCAAAGAGGCATCATCGGCACGCTGCCGGTGAGCCAACGGATATCAGCAATTACACCATCAGCATCGCCACCATACATGAAATAATAATCCACAAGTTCACCTACTTGGCTTTCAAGTTCGAGCGCATCGTTATCGTTAAGCGCCGTAGGAGAATAATTATCCCAATAGATTCCATATCCTTTGATACTCTGGAAGAAATGAGCAAAGTCCTCAAGATTGGATTGCTGCATCAGCCGGTGCTCGCCACGCTGTGACATCTTGCCGTTCTGAAGCATACCGACACCATAAATTGGTTCGTCAGCTTCGAGAACGAAGCTTTGCATCACTTTGTATTTGCCTTTGTCTATACCCTCAGTGATGGGAGTGAAACCGTGGCTTCCCTCCTTCACAAGAAGTTGCCAATCAGGTTTATAGAAGCATACGTCACCTGTCTTGTTGTCAGTGGTGACAATAAGGGAAGAGGTTCGATAGCAAGTCACTTTATCGTCGACTGTCGCTGTAACTTTTACATTTTCAGGTTTTGCAGTGACTATGAGTGACTCTCGTTCTTTTGCGTTGGAACCTTCAGGGTATTTGGTGACGCGGACGATTTCAGGGGTGTAGAATTTCACCTCTACTTTATCGGCTATGGCTGAGAGGGAGGTTAGGGTTGCGAGGAGGATAAATATGGATTTTTTCATTTTGGTTATTGTTTATTTTTACCATAATCTTCAGGTCTCTGACCTGAGAAAATTACCTCTTGACTTGGTGGGGCGCATGCGGAGCATGCTTTATTACGTTGTTTGACTCTGGGGGCGCATGCGGAGCTTGCTTTATTTGAATTGCCAGTAGTCGAAGTTGAAGAGTTCGGGGCCTTTTCTGCCTTTGAAGACGAAGTAGAGGTCGTGGACTCCCGGGACTTCAATCTTGGCAGGAGTCTCAATGTAGGCGAAATTCTCCCAACTTCCAGTACCGGGGACTTTCAGATCAGCCACCAGCGGACCATCAACAGAATCCATGTGCACTTCAATATTTCCGCCACGCAAGCCACTGGCTGCAGATGCACAGAAAGTCTTTGGACCACCACTCATAAAGTTGACGTTTGCCACCTTTAGATAATCTCCATTATGAATATCAGAAATATACACACCTTCCTTCACATTCTGACGGGATGACAGTCCCTCTGACCATGCCATTGTCTCTGCTTCTACTCTTTGATAAGGATCAAGATAACCTATTGCAGGAGCACCCTCCTTGGTAGGAAGAATAGTCGGGAAAGTTCCGTCGGCATTGTATTCAAAGGGTTCGACACAGAAGCTGCGTCCGAAACCGCCTCCACCGGGAAGATTGCCTGTATGATAGAAGAAATAAGATTTTCCTTTATAGTCCGCTACACCGCAATGATTGGTGAAAGAACCGGTCTCGTCTTTCTGTGGCATGATTGTGCCCATATATTTCCATGGTCCTGTGGGGCTATCGCTCATAGAATATGCGAGGTGTTCAGGTATTCCTCCTGCAGCATAGAGCATATAGTATTTTCCATTTCTCTTAAAGAACCATGGTCCTTCAGTGTAAGAGCTGTTATATTTTTTACCCGGCTCCATCGGCACTTCCTTTCCGGGACCGAAACCGGCTTCATCAGGGACAAGTTTCTGCACTTCGCCATCGAAAGAGATCATGTCGTCGTTGAGCTTGACGTAGTAGATAGTCGGATTGCCCCAATAAAGATAGGCTTGTCCGTCATCATCGATAAAGCAAGTTGGATCGATGAAATCCCAGTTGCCATCGGCAAGAGGTTTTCCTATGGCATCTTTAAAAGGACCTGTCGGGGAGTCTCCTACTGCCACACCGATTGCCATAGCGCCGGTAAGTTTGGAATGGAGAGGCACATAGAAATAGAACTTTCCGTTGCGTTCTACACATTGTGGTGCCCAAGCACGGTCATCGCCCCAAGAGAAGTCTTCGATTGCAAGAGGAGAACCGTGGTCGGTCCAATTGACCATATCATCGGTGGAATAGACACGCCACTCCTGCATCCAGAAGAAATCGGCACCTTTCTCATCATGGCCAGTATATACATACAGTCTATCGCCATGCACCATCGGGGCAGGGTCGGTAGTATAGTTAGTCTGCACGCAGGGATTATCTGCTACGGCTGAAGCCCCAGCCAGTAAGAGAGAGAGGGAGAACATCAATTTTTTCATGATATCTTGCTTTAGATTATTTTAAATATTTAGATAAGGACTTTTCGCCCGTTGATTATATATATGCCTTTTGGCAGTGAGGAAATCTTTGCTTTATCGTCAGTTTCGAAGATCTTTACACCCATCAGATTGTAGACTACAATATAACTGCTATTAGCATTATTTATTTCCACACTTGATTCAGAGGTTTTAAAGGTCCAGTAATCAAAATTGAAAAGTGCCTTATTTTTTATACCACCGGAAAAAACAAAATATACGTCATGCACACCGGTTATCTCTTTTAAAGTCGGAGTCTCAAAGTATTCCCACGTGTCTGCATCTTTGGTGGGAGGCACATCAGCCTTTGCCACCAGTTCCCCTTTCTTGGAATCAAGAAATACCTTAATTTGATTTCCTTTTAATTTGCCAGCCACGCAAGCTCCAAAAGAAACAGCTCCCTCATCAGAGAAATCTACATTTGAGACTTTGATATAGTCACCATCATGAACTTTATCGACATATACACCTACGGCATCATTCTGTGAAGTGCCTACCCCTTCCGACCAAGCCATAGTCTCAGCCTCAACACGCCCGTATGGATTGAGAGAAGCGATAGGATTTGGACCTGTTTTAGTGGGGGTTATCGAAGGTATCGTACCATCAGTGTTATAATCAAACTGCTCAACACAGATGCTTCGGTCAAAACCACCGCCACCGGGCAAATTGCCGGAATGATAGAAGAAATAGGAATTTCCCATAAAGTCAACTATGCCGGGATGGTTAGTAAATGAGTTGAGCCAACCAATAGAGGGCATTATAATGCCTCTGTAGGTCCATGGTCCGGTAGGAGCATCGCTTGTTGAATAAGCAATATGTTCCGGGATTCCTCCGGCTGCGTAGACAAGATAATAAATACCATTTCGTTTGTAATACCATGGTCCCTCAGTATATGAAGACTTGGAGTCGGAATTATTGAGAGGAGTACCAAAACTTTCCGGAGTCTGCTTTAATTTCTCCACCTTTCCGGAATATGAGATCATGTCTTCATTAAGCTTGACAAGATATATATCAGGATTTCCCCAATAAAGATAAGCTTGGCCATCATCGTCAATAAAGACAGTAGGATCAATATATGCCCAATTTCCGTCGACGAGTGGTTTTCCTATTGCATCCTTGAAAGGTCCTGTCGGACTGTCGCTGACCGCCACCCCAATTGCCATTGCACCAGTTAACTTTGAGTACACAGGCACATAAAGATAGAACTTACCATTACGTTCAATGCATTGTGGAGCCCATGCACGGTCATCAGCCCAAGAAAAATCTTCAAGAGAAAGAGGAGAACCATGATCGGTCCAATTCACCATATCCACAGTGGAATATACTCGCCACTCAAACATCTCAAAGAAGGAGGCATTATCCTCGTCATGACCGGTGTAGACATATAGGCGTCCGTCGTGCACCATCGGAGCCGGATCGGTAGTATAACATGTCTGGACACAAGGATTATCTGCTACGGCTGAAGCCGTAGCCAGTAAGAGAGATAGGGAGAATAGGGATTTTTTCATATTTTTACTCTTGTGGATTTTCCTTTGTATGTGATGGTTTTAGATTTATCTCCTTTACGGACTGTCATCTTTCTGGTGGCGGGAGCTTCAGGGTAAGTTCCTTCTGCTTCTGCTATCGTCAGTTCATTTTTGCTGTCGTTCCAAGTCATTTTGATGCGTGTGAATTCACCTTTTTCGAAATCGTATGTTTCGCCATCATCGTCATAGAGGGTGAATTCGGCATCTTTACCGGGATAGATATCAATAGTGATAGGGTTGCCGGCTGAAGCATCAGCATATTCCACTACTTCAGTCGTAGGAATGATGCTTCCTGCTTTTACGAATAGTGGAAGGCGATTGATAGGAGTATCGGCAGATATCTTTTCACCTCCGGCAAACTTCTTGCCGCTCCAGAAATCATACCAGTCGACACCTTCGGGGAGATATACATCCTTGGATTTGACACCCGGATCGGTCACCGGAGACACCATTATATCTCCAAACATATATTGATCCTTGATATCATACACCTTTCTATCTTTCGGGAAGTCGAAAGCAAGTGGGCGAGCCATACTGTAGCCACTACGGGTCTGGGCATCAGCCATGCTGTAGATATAGGGAATCATCGAATACCTGAGATTGATCATATCGCGAATGGCATCGTAGTATGGAGTACCTTCTTCCCCGAAATGCCAAATCTCACGGGGAGTCTCAGTGCCGTGGCTGCGCAAGATTGGAAGGAATGTCCCCCATTGGAACATACGGGTATAAAACTCTTTATATCCGTCATCCTTAACGCCATCAGGAAATTCACCTTTCTGAAACCATCTTGGACTGGACTTTACAAAGAAGCATCCTATATCAGTGGTCCAATAAGGGCTACCTGTAGCGAAATAGTTGATTCCGCCGGGAATCTGCTTCTTGAAAGAATCCCAGGAAGCATACGTGTCGCCATTCCATGAAGCAGTGGCGTATCTTTGCTGACCGGCAAATGAAGAGCGAGTAAGGTTTACGACTCGTTTTCTATCTGTCTCAGCGCGTTGATGCTCATATATGCCCTTTGCATGATTTAGGGAATATAGACAAGCACGCTCTGCACCTAATGCTTCTGATAGGATTGCATCGTTGAGTCGCCAACGACGTTCATGATTATCCCAGGAATATGGCACACCATTTTCCGGTTCAGGCAATTGATTCCAATCTCCGTCAAGCGGCTCGCTGCTATCACACCACCAGCAATCAAAACCATTTGAGAAAAACTCATCATTGGCATATTTCCAATATAGGTCGCGACCTTCGGGACTGAAAGCATCGTAGACAGAATGCTCGAGCATCAGACCTTTGCTTCTGAAATCGTCCGCCTCAGGACAATACTGAGGATTTGCCCAGATACTCACCATTAGCTTTGCATTCTGAGCATGGACAGAGTCGGCAAGAGCCTTTGGATCAGGATAGTAATCACGGTTCATCTTCATGTATCCCCACCCCTGTGGCCAGTAGTTCCAGTCTTGTACGATCACATCGATAGGCACATGGCGACGTCGATATTCTTTAAGTGTATTAATAATATCATCGGAAGAAACATAGCGCTCCTTTGACTGAACATATCCAAACATATAGCGAGGCATCATGGCTACATTGCCTGTAAGATATCTGTAGCCCTCCACTACATCTTCCGACATTTCTCCCTTAATAAAGTAGTAGTCAACGGTATTAGCAGCCTCCATCGTAAGGGTTGTCTCGAAGCCTGAAGATGTCTCACCTATCTTCATTCCTTGCCCCTTGTTCTTGCTGTCGAAGATCATAGAGCAACCTGCATCGAAAAGAAGACCGTATCCTGCTGTAGAGACCATCATAGGGATGAAGACCTTCAGGTTGTGTTGAGTGAGATACAGAGTCTTGCCAAGAAGATTGACATAGTCTTCCATCTGCTGTCCAAGTCCATATATGGCTTCATTTGCCGACATGTCAAATGTGATGGCAAACCTCTGCTTCATCCCTATAGTATCTCTTCTGAGGATATCTTTCACCGTAACCTTACCGTTTGCAGTCTCTTCCATGTGGGCGGATGACTCATCGTAGGTGATTTTCTCCTGCGCCACTTTCTCGAAGCTGCGAGGGACATTGACAGATTCCTTCAAGAGGATTCGCTTGGCGATGGGGTCGATAAATGTAACGCCTCCTTTGCTGTCTACCGATACTTCAAGTGAGTCGGAACGGTAGATGGTCATTGAGCCGGATTGGGTTTCCTCCACGTCCACAATGGTCTGAGGGTAGACACAGACTCCTGTGGCATTGTCTGTGACAGTGCCGTCGGGAGTCCAGCGGACTCGGACTATTGTCGGGGTTACAAAGTCTATGATAGGAGCTTGGGAGAAGGCTACTAAGGCTATAAAGGAGAGGAGGATGGTTAGGAGGGGTTTCATTGGTTGGGTATTGGGAAGGATGTTACCGTTTGACTTTGTGGGGCGCATGCGGAGCATGCTTTATTACGTTGTTTGACTCGGCGGGGCGCATGCGGAGCATGCTTTATTACGTTGCTTGACTCGGCGGGGCGCATGCGGAGCATGCTTTGTTACTATGCGTTGCCGCCGCCGTCGATGGTCCGGATTTTGCCGTTTTCGTCGAAGGTGATTTCGCAGACTTTTAGGCTGCGGAGCCATGATTTGCCACCGGAAGGTACGCTGTCGTGATGGAACAGATACCACTTGCCGTCATATTCTATGATACTGTGGTGAGTGGTCCAGCCTACTACCGGAGTGAGAATTTCACCTTGATATACGAAAGGTCCGTATGGATTGTCGCCTACTGCGTAGCAGAGTAGATGGCTGTCGCCGGTAGAGTATGAGAAGTAGTATTTTCCATTCATCTTGTGCACCCATGACGCTTCAAAGAAACGATGCGGGTCATCAGCACGCAGAGGATTGCCTTCTTCATCCACAACCTGGATGGGGCGTGGTTCTTCAGCAAACTGAAGCATGTCTTTGCTCAGGCGCGCGCAGCGGCTTGGGAGCGACGGTTCTGCCCCTTCCGGAAGGTATGCACTCTCGAGGGCCTTGTTGTCTTTATAACGCTGAAGCTGTCCGCCCCAGAGACCACCAAAATAGAGGTAATATTCGCCTCCATCTTTCAATACGCAGATATCCATTGAATAACTTCCACGGATTGGATCAGGCTCAGCAATGAAGGGACCTTCAGGACGGTCGGCAATGGCTACACCGATGCGGAAAATATCGTTCTTATCCTTGAGTGGGAAATATAGATAGTACTTTCCGTCTTTCTCAGCGCAGTCGCAGTCCCAAAGCTGACGACCAGCCCATGGAATGTCGGCAATGTCGAGTGCTTTGCCATGGTCAGTCACTTTGCCGGTCATTGGGTCGCCGTCGATGGAAAGTACGTGCATGTCTTTCATTACGTATTGGTCGCCGTTGTCGTTCTCTACGTTCTCGCACTCCCAGTCGTGGGAGGGATAGATGTAGATCTTGCCATTGAAGATGTGTACACTGGGGTC